>JADGAU010000058.1 GCA_015231865.1 Gammaproteobacteria bacterium
ACTCATTGACGGATTCCGCTTTTGGTAAAGTTACCGTAATCGTAGTTCCTTGTTCATCTGAAGACTGCATACTAATGCTGCCATTTTGTGTTTCTGCAATCAGTTTTGCCGAATAGGTTCCCAAACCTGTACCGGTGGCCTTGCCGGATGTAGCATATTTATCAAAGAAAGTATCGCGTATATTTTCAGGTACGGTTCCCATATTATGAATGACTACAAATATTTCATCGCCTGCTTTGATATCAATATTTAAATCCTGTTTTCTAGGTGAGGCTTCAACAGCATTTTTTATTAAATTTGCAAATAGTGAGTAGCTAATTAATTTTTCACCACTAAACTCACAAACGTGAGAATTAATTTCATCTTCATAAATAAGCCCTTTCTCATCTTGTAATTCTATCAAATTATCATTTAATTTAAATGTAACATTTAACCTTTTAAATTTAATGTTATTTTTAATATCGGTTAAAATACCAAGGATCATAGCAATTGCATCAACTGGTTCTGGCTTTAGGTCATAGGTACCCTGTTCCATTTTAATCATACCTAATGAGAGCTGAATCATATCCAGTGTTCGATAAGCCAAATCCTTAATTAAAACAACTGATTGGCGTGAATCAATATCTAGATTATCCTCTGAAAGCAGGATTTCAGAAAAACCAACAATACCATTGATGGGAGACTTTAGATCATGTCGAATAATATGTTCTACATCTTCTTTCATTTTCGCCATTGCAACTAATTCATCATTTTTCTGAAGAATTTTTTTCCGTGATTGGCTCAATTCAATATAAGTAGCTACTCGAGCCTGTACAATAGGTGGTGAAATAGGCTTGGTAATATAATCAATAGCACCCAGTTCAAAACCATGAGTTTCATCCGTTTCTTCATTTTTGGCAGTAACAAAAATAACCGGTATGTCTTTGGTTATTTCATCAGTTTTTAGTTTTTTACAAACTTCAAAACCATCCATTTCCGGCATAACAATATCAAGCAGAATTAAATCGAGTTCTCTTGTGTTTGCTATTTTTAAGGCATTGACACCATTGGTGGCAAATACCACTTCATAGTCCTGGCTTAAGCTGGCAGCTAATGTTTTGATATTGCCGGGGACATCATCAACAACCAGGATAACGGGTTTTTTATCTGTTTTTTCTTGCATTTGCTTAATTTAAAAATGAAAATTCTATTCTATACTAATAACGCTTACATTAGTCCATGTTTTGTCGAAAAATTTCCTAATAAATCTTTTGCTGTATCATAATCCAGTTGTTCCATCGCATCGGCTATGGCATTGAGCTGTGAATGATATTCATTTGAAAATAAAGCTTTCAATTGTTCAAAAGTTTCATCAGCATCGAGACTGGTTTGTTCCAGTTGTTCTACTAATTGATTAATCACCGGTGTTATTGCTTCAATATTCAGCGGTTCAGAAGAGGGAGTATTTTCACTGTCTGATGTTGCAATATCTGCATTATCATTCTGATAAGCGGCTATTGAATTAAGTACAATCTGCAGATGCTGCTTAAAATTATCAAATAATTCTGGCCAGTCCGACTGTTGATTATTTTTTATTCCCATTTCCAGAGCTAATGAGGCATCAAATAATTCTTGAGCAGAAATATTGCCTGACATACCTTTAACGGAATGAGCAGTACGCTGTGCTAATTCCAGATCCTGATTACCCTGTAAGGCCTCTTCGATGACTTCATCAGCCAGTGCAAAGTCATAAACAAAGTTTTTAAGCAGAGAATTAAATAGCTTTTCTTTACCGCGTACCCGTTTTAAAGCAGCTTCCTTATCAATACCTTTGAGTAGCGTCTGTTGCTCGGATGGTATTTTTTGTTTGCTATTATTTTCTAAAAGAGCTTCCGGAGACGGTGCTGCTATTTCTTTACTATTGCTGGTTGTAGTGCTTGTTGTAGTGCTTGTTGTAATATTGGGTTGTTTAGGCACAACTGGAGTGAAGCTTTCCTGTGTATCTTCAACATTAGTATGGATGATATTTTTGCCTTGAAATACAAGATCTGAAACGCTGACCTGTTTGACAGTCAGTAATTCTGCCTTACTCATTTCCAGAATAGCTTCATAAAACATTTTCTGTGGTGCTACCTGCTTTGATGGAATTGCGGTGCAACTACCGATGCAGATATTGATATTGGTACTAATAAAGATATCTGAACTGGGTATCTCCAGTGCATTAATTGTTTCCCAAATGCTATTGGCTATTCTGCTGGCACCATTTTTATGTGTGTCTGACAATACACAAAGTAAATTATTATCAAAGCGACATAATAAATCAGAAGGTCTGGACAGAAGGTCTTTGATGATTTTTGTTATTTCTAATAGCTGGTATTTTAGATTTTCTACAGTGTGATGAAAGTCTCTACAGTCAAAATCAAGACTATTTATTTTAATATAAAGCATAGTTAATGGGGATTGTTGTTTAATGCCATGATTCCACAGAGAAACTAATTCTTGTTCAAAAGCAATATTATTGGGTAATTTCGTATAAGGATCGATTAATTTACTGGGTTGTATGGTTTCCAGATATGCTTCATGAGATTGAAGCAGCTGTACAATTTTTTCTGCCATATCTGCAGTGTTGGATGATTTAATAATCCGCTCATCGATACCGGCACTGAGAAATTCAATTAATTCATTACTTTCAGTATGTTTATTATGGTTATCGGAAAATACTGCTATGGAAACTTGATTTAATTCACGATGTTGCTTTATTTGTTTACTCAGTTCAAGGATATCAATATTGGGGGTATTACTATCAATAGCAACTAAACTTGGATGATTTTCAATGGCCATATTGATTATTGAATCAGCCTGTTGTGTTGAGATGATGTAATACTTGTCACCGAGTTCAAATTCCAGCTTTTGAATAAAATCCTGATCTGAAGCTAATAATAAAATAATTGGGCAAACATGAGGGATTGATGACTTATCATTTAAATCCTCTTGTTTATTATCAGAAGTCTGTTCACCTGCAACTTTAATGTATTCATCCAGTAATTCTTTTAGCTCCAGATCTTCTTGTTCTACTTTATTAACGGCTGACTCAGGCTTAATCCACTTGACTAAGCATTGATATAATTCTTCCACATCAATCGGTTTGGCGATATGGTCAACCATACCAGCCTCCAGAGTCTTTTGCCTGTCACTGGCCATAGCATTGGCAGTCATGGCAATAATTGGTAAGTCTTTTAAGCCGAGTGTGTTATAGATTTGCTTCGTCGCTTCATAACCGTCCATAATGGGCATTTGCAGATCCATTAATACCAGATCAAAAGGTGTTGCAGTTTCTTTTATTCGGTTAATCGCTTCCTGGCCATTACTGGCAATAACCACATCTAAATAAACATCTTGCAATAGTTCCATGGCTAATTCCTGATTCCCCAGAATATCATCAACCAATAATACTTTAGCTCCTTTGATGAGGGACAATTTTTCATCCAGCTTTTCGGAATCTGTTACTGTATTTACAATCTCATGAATCATTTGCTGGGATTGAAGTTTAAACTTGCTGGTAAAAAAGAAGGTGCTGCCGACACCTTTTTCGCTATTAATACCAATCTTACCACCCATCAGTTCTGCTAATTCCTTTGAAATAGCAAGGCCTAATCCGGTACCACCGTATTGTCGTGTGATACTATTATCTGCCTGCTGAAAAGCCTGAAATAATCTACTTTGTTCTGCCTTGGTCAAGCCAATACCTGTATCGGTCACTGAAAAACGTAAGGTTAGATCTTCTTCATCCGTTGATCTTGCCATTGCTTCTAGTTCAACTTTAATTTCAATCGAGCCTGCCGATGTAAATTTAATGGCATTAAAGGATAAATTATTCAGAATCTGATTTATGCGCAGAGGATCGCCAATTAAAAAGATGGGAACATCGTCTGCTATACTGATCTGATAAGACAATTTTTTTTCTTCGGCCTTAAATTCGATCATGTTTTCAATATTTTTAATCACTTCGACAAGATTGAAGGGGTGTTCCTCCAGGAGCAGTTTGTGGGCTTCAATTTTAGAAAAGTCGAGAATGTCATTAATGGTACCAAGCAAAGAAACCGATGCCGATTCAATTTTTTCAATATAATTAAACTGTTTATCATTTAGCTCTGTTTTACTTAATAGACGACTCATACCCAATACAATGTTCATCGGGGAACGAATTTCATGACTCATATTCGCTAAAAACTGGTCTTTGGCTTTAGCGGCATCATTGGCCAGTTCCAGTGCATCATTGAGGCTATTAATTAATATTTTTTGTTCATTAATTAAGTTGTCACCTTCCAGTTCCTGGACTAAATCATCAAAACTTTCCCCATCTTCTTCATGGCCTGGAGCTTCTGACTCCATTGCCTGCATAGTGGTAATATAGTAGCTATGATGATTTAAGATTAGAGAATAACGTCTACAGTCATATTGGTTGGTTTCGCCATAGATATTCATAATCCATAGGCACATAATTATACTTAAAGGTGGTAGTTTTTTTTCACTATTACTATGTCGATAAAACTCTTCCAGATAAATTTCCCGAAAATCTGCAGGAAACAATAATTGGGAAAATTTGATCGATTGTAAGTCGTCGTCAGCATAACCAAACTGTTGATGAAATAATTTATTGCATTTAATAACCTGATCATCTTTGTTTGTAATGAGTAATGGATCTGGATTTGCATCACAAAGACTGGTTAAGAATGCATCAAGATTATTGATAGCATTGTTTTGTGCGATAGGGTTTTGAGCAACGGGATTTTGAGCAATAGGGTTTTGTGCGACGGAAGAATTACCTTCAAGATTGTTTTCAAGAACATTGGGGTTGGTTTGGCTTACTTCGTGCTTATTTGGCATTTATCTTTTTGTATACTCTCATCAGCTAAAAAATACTAACATGGTCTAACACTCACAATCACTTTTCTTTTTACTAAAAAGATTGCCAACAAAGCGGAAAGGAGCTTTAATTTTATCTACCGTTTTCTTTCTCTGGATAACCCTAAATTCAATTTTGGTGAGTAAAAATATGATTTCACGACTTAGTTCCTGAACCTGTTTAAAATGCTCGGCCGCTTTTTGTTCCCGTCCTCGTGCATGTTCATTAACGACTTTTTGAGCCAGATCATGAAATTGTGCATGTGCTCCTTCCAATAACATAGTTTCAGGGAAGTGTTTATAGGATTTAAGTCCTTCGGTATATAGCCAGCTACCCAGCATACATTCATTATGATTAGCAACTTTTACCGCTTCGCCACCATGGATTAATATTTTTTCTAATTTTAGTTCCCATTCCAGGTGAACAATTCGGGCGTGATTAATATCTAATAACATAATAAATAGACTTTTGCTGATTATTTAAGAGCTTCGATTATAGCTTTTCTATTGGTTAGAACAATATATAAAAGTGCCAGTAAATGAACTAATAGAAGTATTGCTATAAGAATATCTGCTAAACTCCAGATTGGTTTTACTGGAAAAAATGGGCCACAAAAAGTGACACTGATAAATACCCAACGAAAGGCAATTATTTTTTTACCGCCAAGATATTTATAGCAGCGTTCGGCATAGTATGACCAGTTAATAATGGTGGTAAACCCGAAAAGTACCAGACAGGCAATAATTAATATTTTACCTATGTCACCATAAAACATCTCAAATGATGTCGTTGTTAAAAAAGCACCGTTATATTCACCCCAATAGCCTTGATTGAGTACCACTAGTGCGGTGATAGAGCAGACAATTAATGTATCAACGATTGGTACAAGAGCCGCTAAATAGCTACTGTCACGTAAGTCTTTTACATCGTTAGCAGCATGTAAGAATGGAGCCACACCCATGCCGGAAGCATGCGAAAAAATTCCTCGGGAAATACCATATTGCATGGTTTGTAAAACCGTATAACCCGCGACACCGCCAGCAACAGAATAGGGGGTAAAAGCATATTCAAAAACCATTTCCAAACTGCTTAATGTAATTAAGGGATCAGAAGCAAGGATAACAAGACCTGCACCAAGAAATAAGAGTACCATCCAGGGGGTTAGCATGACGCAATAATAAACAATTTTCTTCACTCCGCCTAAAATCACAAAAGCGACTAATGAAGCCATTAGCAGGCCAACAATTAAATGACTGGAAGCTAACTCGTTTTCAATGGAATGGGCAATAGAGTTAGACTGAATTAAATTGGCAGTAATAAAGCCCTTAAACATTATGATACCGGCTAGTGTAATCGGTACCCATTTCCAGTTGTCTTTGAAAAAATGTTCCAGGTACGCCATTGGTGTCGCATGGTTAGGATGCTCAGGATCTTTATTTTGATATTTTAAGCTTAGATAGGTTGAAATAAGACGAAAGCTCATTCCAAAAATGGCTGATACCCACATCCAGAAAAGGGCTCCTGGACCACCTAAGTGAATCGCCGTACTTACCCCTGCCAAATTACCAACACCAATACTGGCTGCCTAAGAGGTAATAAATGCATGTTTGGGACTGATATGATTGTCGTGAGATGACTGGTGAAGGTTCTGGTGACGTTCACGCCACATACGCTTTAGTTGAGGGATCAGATTGGTCCAGGCAATAAAGCCCGTTGTTAGCAAGACAATGATGCCAATTTCAAGGTAAAGAAAACTAAAAATTGGATTCCAGATCCAATCTGCGATTGTTGCTAACATACGATGTTTTTATTCAGGCGAAAAATAGTCTTTGATTATAGTGTTTATTGGCTTTAAAACCAATAAGTACTTCAAAATATCAGTATTATGAGTCTATAATCATGACTATTGTTTTAAAATAAGGTTTAACATAAAAACAATCACTGCTGCTAAGTTTAAAGCAAAATGCTTAATGCTATACCACTAATGATTGAAAATGATTGAAAATGCAGCAAGGCTTTTCCAAGCAATTAGCGGTATATAATATTGAAATTGGTTGCATATCTGCTATCATTAGTTATGGATAATAAAATTATTGTTGTCGATACAAGTGTCATTATAAGTGCTCTGATAAGCTCATCTGGAAGTAATCGCCAGATTTTAAGGAAATGTCTGCTGGGGGAGTATTTACCTTTAATTAGTAATACCCTTTTTTTGGAATATGAAGATGTTAGCAAAAGAGAAAAAGTATTAAATTCATCTCCCCTGAATTCAAGTCATAAGTGCATAACCAGTTAAAAATCTTTTCTTTTATAATAATCCAAAAAAATTTGATTATTATAGCGCCGCAGGCAGTTAAATTATGAGCTTGCTATTGCCGGTAATGCTGAATTAATTGTAAGCAATAATATTAAAGATCTAATAAATGCTGAAATAAGATTTCCTGGTTTAAGTATTGTTACACCAGGACAATTATTAAAAGGTGGTGAATAAGATGGCAACTTTAACTATCAGATTACCTGATGATAAACATAGTCGTTTAAAGAGCTTAGCTCAACACAGACATATTAGTATTAATAAATTAATTGAAGAATTATCTACGCAAGCTATTGCCGAGTTTGATACCGAGGTAAGGTTTAGGGCTTTAGCTGCAACTGGTGATGTTGCTAAAGGAATTGAAATTTTAGATAAACTGGACTCACATTTTTCTAAGAAATAACAGACATCGGACGATGTTCCAATAAAAACAAATTATCAGTTCACATCTTAAATTAATTTAATAGTTGGTCATAAAAAATGAAAGCATTAGTTAAAACAAAAGCAGAACAAGGTATTTGGTTAGAAGATGTACCAATGCCAGAAGTTGGGAATAATGATGTTCTTATCAAACTACATAAAACGGCTATATGTGGTACGGATATCCATATTTATAATTGGGATGAGTGGGCGCAAAAGACAATTCCTGTACCCATGACCATTGGCCATGAGTTTGCCGGTGAAGTTGTTGAGCTGGGGGCAAATGTTACCGATTTAAAAATTGGTGATATTGTTTCAGGTGAAGGACATATTGTTTGCGGCCGTTGTCGAAACTGTCTGGCAGGCAGACGTCATTTATGTCCTAATACCATAGGTGTAGGTGTGAACAGAGCTGGTGTATTTGCTGAATATGTCGCTATTCCCGCAGTCAATGTATTTAGACCCAATATTGCCATGGATACCGATTTACTCGCCTGTTTTGACCCTTATGGAAATGCCATTCATACGGCTTTGTCCCATAATATGGTCGGTGAAGATGTTTTAATTACTGGCGCCGGACCAATAGGGATTATGGCTGCTATGGTGGCTGACTTTTCTGGAGCCCGAAATATTGTAATTACAGATCTTAATGAATATCGCCTTGATTTGGCAAAGAAAATTGTACCGAGAGCTCATGTGTTTCATGTTGACAAAGGTGGGCTGACAATTGAATTTATGCGTTCTTTAGGAATTTTAGAAGGTTTTGATGTGGGCATGGAAATGTCTGGTTCACCTCATGCGTTTCGAGATATGCTGAGTAAAATGATTAATGGTGGCAGTATTGCTATGTTAGGTATTGTACCAAATGGTACTGGCATTAATTGGGATGATGTTGTTTTTAAAGGTTTATTTATTAAAGGTATTTATGGTCGTGAAATCTTTGAAACCTGGTATAAAGGCGAGATGATGGTACAAAGCGGAATTCCATTAGAAAAAATTATTACACATCGTTTTCATTATACGGACTTTCAAAAAGGCTTTGATGTGATGCGTTCAGGTAATTCAGGTAAGGTTATCTTGAATTGGTTGGATTGATACAGATTACAGTACTTAAATTCATTCAGCTAAATTTTATATTTTCCTGCGGAACTCACTTCGTTCAGACAGTCCTCAGAAAAATAAAATTGATCTGAATAAATTTAATCGCAATAATGAGTAAATTTTTATTTACTTCTATTTATTTAAAGGAAAGTTATGTCTTTTAAAAGTACGAAAGAAAGTTTACAAGCTGATTTGAATGAAATAAAAGAGGCAGGGCTTTGGAAAAATGAGCGCGTCATTGCTTCTGATCAGGATCATGATATTACACTTCAGTCAGGTCAGGAAGTGATTAATATGTGTGCTAATAATTATCTCGGATTGGCGAATAATTCTGAGGTAATAGAGGCGGCTAAACAAAGCTATGATGAGTGGGGCTTTGGACTTTCTTCTGTTCGTTTTATCTGCGGCACACAAACTATTCATAAAACTTTAGAAGATAAAGTGACCGAATTTTTAGGTATGGAAGATACCATTCTGTATGCTGCTTGTTTTGATGCTAATGCGGGTTTATTTGAAACAATTTTGACTCAGGAAGATGCAGTAATATCTGATGAGCTTAATCATGCATCAATTATTGATGGTGTGCGTTTATGTAAGGCAAAGCGTTTTCGTTATAAAAATAATGATATGCAGGATTTAGAAGTAAAGTTACAAGAAGCGAAAGAAACCGGTGCCCGTAGAATTTTAATTACCACAGATGGTGTTTTCTCGATGGATGGCACCATTGCCAGGCTTGATGAGATTTGCGATCTGGCTGATAAATACGATGCTATGGTACATCATGATGATTGTCATGCGGTAGGTTTTATGGGCAAGACTGGCCGTGGTGTTCATGAATATCGTGGTGTGATGGATCGAGTTGATATTATCACTGGTACTTTTGGTAAAGCTTTAGGTGGCGGTTCTGGTGGTTATACGTCTGGGCGAAAAGAAATTATTGATATGTTACGCCAGCGTTCACGTCCTTATTTATTTTCCAATACTGTTCCACCAGCAATTTGTGCGGCATCTCTAAAAGTCTTGGATATGCTCAGCGACTCAACTGATTTAAGAGATCGATTAGAAGGAAATACACGATATTTTAGAGAGGGGATGAAATCAGCTGGTTTTGATATTGCCGATGGGGAGCATCCAATTGTACCGGTAATGTTAGGTGATGCAGTGTTAGCTCAAAAAATGTCAGAAAGATTATTAGGAAAAGGTATTTATGCCATTGGTTTCTTTTTTCCTGTTGTTCCCAAGGGTAAAGCCAGAATAAGAACGCAAATTTCAGCTGCACATACAAAAGAGGATTTGGATAAGGCGATTGCTGCTTTTAAAGAGGCTTATAGTGAATTGAACTAAACTAAAGTTATCAGTGGTCAGTTTACAGTTGACAGTAAAAACAAGAATCTTAAAATAACTGCCCACTACCCACTATTAACTTATTTCTACTTCAGTACTAGCTATATGTCGAATACTATCTTCAGTGCAAAAATAATAAACCACCAAAACATGACCATTATTTAATTGAACTGCCCAGGGGTAGCCAACATCCCAGTTTAAGCCATCATCACGCAAAATAATTTCATCAGAAATAAAGTTTTCACCATTGCCATCCATGATTCTGGCTCTAATTCCATAAGGTTCATGACGATAGCCATAGGATAGGAAAATACTACCGTCTTGTAATTTTAATGGGTGGGTAGGGTGGCCAATAATTTCATCACGGCAAATTGGCTTGCTCCAACTTTTACCATTGTCAGAAGAGGTGCAGGTATACAAATGATCGCCTGCATTTGCTGTGCGCATAAAGGCCATAATATTGCCATTATTGCATTCAATAAGAGAAGGTTCCTGAAAATAGATAGTTTGTTTGTGGTCTGCCGCTATAGTCGAGCGGTAAATCCAATTTTGGCCTATATCATGAGAAACATAACAATGGCAGGTATCAGTTTTAAATGTTTCGTCATAGCGGTAGACAGCCAGCAATAATTCACTGTTAACTTCAATGGCTTGACCTCGTGTTGAACCTCCGGTTGAATGTCTTTTATTAGGAATGATATCTTTAATTGTAGGCAGAGCGGGGAGGTAATTATGCTTAGTCCAATGTTTACCTTGGTCAGTAGATTTTCTAGTAAATCCACCCCACCAGATAAAATGACAGCCACTTCCTTCTGGAGAGCCAGCTACACTAACGCCTGCTTTTCTTAAGTGTTTTACAAAGTGAGTAGCAATAGGGTACCAGGCAAAAGAACTCAGTAAAATATGTTGGTTAGACAACAGTAATAATGAAGCATCCTGATCGGCAGCATCTGCATCGGATGATAATTGCTTAAGTTCTGAAACTTGGTTAAGTTTTTGGTCAAAACGGATGCTTACTAATTGTGAGCGCGAATCAATATGAGCAACTTGTTGTTGAAGCCTATCATAGTCTTCTTTTTCATCATCGTTATCACTATCAATAGGTAATAATAAACTTCGAGAATCTCTTGCACGTCTAAAAACAATAAATAATTCATTTTCCAGAGCGACAATAGAAGGAAAAGAAGCATAATAATTAGAGTCTTTATAAATAATCTTATCTTTAAGCTTAGTGATAGTTTTTATCATCTGATTTATAGTTTTATCTTATTGAAAATTAATGGATAGTATAAAAATATCTCTGTCTTGTTTAAAAAAAGTTAAAAAAAATTAAAGAAGTCAATCACACAGACGCTATTAAAATTGGAAGCGGTAAATATTCCAAACTTATAAAACTTTGTCACAAGAGAAAGATTTATAAAATCGAGAGTATATCCGCAAGAAAATAACTGTTTATATCCTATAGTATGACAAAAATAATCTCAAGTCACTGGATATAGATCTTGCTAGGAGAGCAATCATGGCACAAGTAGTAGCAACAAACTATTCTTCACTTACAGCTCAGAACCAATTGAATAAAACAAATGCAGGTTTGACTCAATCTTTAGCACGTTTATCTTCTGGTTTGAGAATTAACTCCGCAAAAGATGATGCGGCAGGTTTAGCAATTTCAGAACGTTTCACGGCTCAGGTAAGAGGTTTCAATCAAGGCTCTAGAAATGCAGCTGATGCTATTTCAATGGCTCAAACTGCTGAAGGCGCTTTAAGTGAAATGACAAGTAACGTTCAACGTATTCGTGAATTAGCAATTCAGTCTAGTAATGGTACTTATTCAGCTGGTGACCGTTCCATGCTGAACAAAGAGGTACAACAATTAAATGCTGAGTTAACACGTATCGCTGCAAATACTAAATTTAATGAACTTAATATTTTTAATCCTACTGGATTATCAACTACTATTTTCCAGGTTGGTGCAAATAATGGTGCAAATGATCGTATTTCAATTAATATTTATAAGTTTAGTAGTGATGCTGAATTAACAGCCGTAACTGGTGCAACTGTTAATACCGCAGCAGATGCAAGTGCGATGGTTGGCAATGTTGATATATTATTAAATAGAATTAATGACCAACGTGCTAACTTAGGTGCAATTCAAAATCGTTTTGAGTCTGTTATTCGAAGTGCAGATACAGCATCTGCTAACTTAGCAGATTCTCGTTCACGTATCCGTGATACAGACTTTGCTTCAGAAACAGCAAATTTAACTAAGATGCAGATTTTACAACAGGCTGGTATTTCTGTATTATCACAGGCTAATTCAATGCCACAATCAGCGTTGAGCTTATTGGGATAATAATAGGATGATTGAATTTTCTAAGAATGCTACTAAAATGATCAATTAGTAGCATGATAGAAAAGGCAATAAGGAGAGTAAGATGATGAATATTTTAACAAATAGTCCGTTACAGGTAGCGCCTGTGGCTAGAATATCATCTTCTTCTGAAAATGCTGCAGAGAATAAAACTGTCTCTGGAGTCAATCATCAGGAACAAATCAATAAGTCGATTGTTGCTGAACAAACAGATGGTGAAAAAACAGTTCAACAATTGCAAGATGAAAAAGAACAAAAAATAGCTGATGAAAAGGAAGAAGAAGCTCAGCAAAAAGAACTTAATGCAGCAGTTACAGATTTTAATTCTTCAATACAAGGAATTCAAAGGAACTTGGCTTTTAGTATTGATAAAGATTTAGGTCAAATAGTTGTAAATGTAACTGATAAAAAAACAGATGAAACAATTCGTCAAATTCCATCTGAAGAGTTCTTAGAGTTGGCTCGTAATTTGCAGGGTATGTTAGACTCTAAAGATATGGCACATTCAGGTAAGATGAGTGAAGCTGTCATTATTAACACAAAAGCTTAATGCTTTTTTATAGTCTATTATTGCTTTGTAGGAGACAGACATGGCTACAATTGAACTTGGAGGCGTTAATTTAGATGTGACTGGGATTGTATCCCAGCTCATGCAGGTAGAAAGTGCACCGCTAACTAAACTGCAAAAAGAAGCTTCAGATTATAATTCGCGTATAAGCGAGTTGGGGCGTCTCAAAAGTGCTATGTCAGATTTACAAACTTCGATGGGAAATTTAAATTCCTTATCGAAGTTTGAACAATATGCTGTAACCACCTCACAAACAGAAGGTAACGAAAGTTTTTCTGTTACTACTGACGAACAAGCCTCTGCCGGAATATTTGATGTTGAAGTTTTAAACCTTGCCAGAAGTAATAAATATGGCACATCAACCGGTTTTCCCGATCTCAATTCAAAAACTTTTGCCCAGCTAAATATTGATAATGGTACCAATTATGATGGTGATTTGAATATTAGTGACGGTACCAATAATTTTGATATCAATATCAATGATAAAACTCTTTTTGGAGTAAGAGATGCTATAAATGAGGCAGCAGCATCAGGTAATGTTGGCGTTTCTGCATCAATTGTAGCAGAAAGTGAAAATAGTTTTCATCTAGTGTTAACGGCAACTCAAACAGGTGAAGCTAATAAAATTCAGTTAACTGGTGAAGGATACACTCAGTTAGGTTTAAATGAAACACAGATAGCTCTAGATGCATCGGTTAAAATTGATGGTCTTTATGAATTAAGCAGTCCAACAAATACTATTACTGATGCAATCTCAGGTGTTGACCTGAACTTATTAAAACCAAGTCCTAAAGATGATAATGGAGACTTTATTCCTTCAGAGTTAAAAATTACACGAGATAATGCTGCTGTCGCTAACTCAATACAAGAATTCGTTAATAGTTATAACTCTTTACAAAGCAGTATTAAAATTTGGGAAACAGGCTCTTTAAAAGGGGATAGTGTTCTACGTTCAATTAAGAATTCAATGAGAGGAGTATTAAATTCTAGTTCAGAGACTGGAACTTTTAATTACTTATCAGAAATTGGTGTCACTAGTGATTCCAAAACTGGAGCTTTAAGTTTAAATAAAACAACTTTAGATAAAGCAATTGCTGCCGATTATGAAGCTGTATCCAAATTATTTGCAACAGAAGATAAAGGTGTTGCATATAGAATGGAAGCTGTCATGGAAGAATATACAAAATATGATGGTTTAATTAAATCTAAGGAAGACAGTTTAAGAAGCCAGGTAAGAAGAAATGGCAATGAACAGGAAAGAGTTGAAGCTAGATTGTCTTTAAAAGAAGCAGCCTATAAAAAACAATTTAGTGCCTTAGATGGTTTAATTGGTCAAATGAGTTCAACAAGTCAGGCTTTAACAGGACAGTTAGCTAATTTACCGGGCTTTGTATAAATTTAAATAAAACTGGAAAATTCTTGTCAAAAATGATTAAATATGTCTAATAGCATGTTTTGAGTATAGGAAATTCACATTGATGTATAGCGGTCAAAAGAGTGGTTTAAATCAATACCAGAAGGTAAATAGTCAAAGCAATGCTGCTTTTGCAAGTCCGCATCGTTTGATTCAAATGCTTATGGATGGAGCCTTGGAAAAGATCTCTCGTGCTAAGGGGTATATGGAACAAAAAAACATTCCTAAAAAGGGCGAATTTATTGGTTGGGCTATTTCTATTATTGAAGGTTTACGAGTTAGTCTGGATTTTGAAAAAGGCGGAGAAATTTCAGAAAATTTAAATGCTTTATATGACTATATGGAACGACGTTTAGCAGAGGCAAACTCTCAGAATTCAACTGATATGCTTGATGAAGTTACTTTTTTATTATCTGAGATTAAAGAAGGCTGGGATGCTATTCCTAAAAGTATCATTGACGAACATGCGGCTAAATACGGTCATCAACCAACAAATCACATAACTTCTACTAAAATTTAAAATATGCAGGCGCTGCAAACGCAACAACTAGCTGAACTGAAAAAGTTAACTGAACAAATGCTGGCTGAGGCAAATGCAAAAAATTGGCAGCAGCTTGAATCTCATGAAAAAACTCGCGTTAAACTAATTGAAGATTTCTTCGCAAATAAATTCACTGAAACCGATACGCCAATTATCGCTCCGGTTATAAAATCAATCATTGCAATTAATGACCAGATTACACTCATTCTAGAAACAAATAAGAAAAAAATACAAATAGAATTTTCTCAATTTAACTCATCAAAACGGGCAGAAAATGCCTATCTTAAAAATATTGGCTAATAAATTATAGCAAATCTCTAGTGACAAAATTTTGACATATAAAATAAATGTGTTAAATTATACATTTATCGCATATATTTAATATTAATTAGAGGTTTTATGTCGTCTTTAAGTGTCCTGATTATTGATAATAATCGTTCCCGTCTACAGTCACTTAGTTTACTATTGGATTTTATGGACTTTACAACCAAAGCCATTAGTCAACTGGATAATCTTGAATCAGAAACTAAAGCTGAATATGACTTAATATTGTATGGGGATAAATATGTAACCCATTTTTTACCAGAATTATTAAATTTAACTAAGAAATTTCCACAAATTCCATTTTTATTATTAAAAAATACAGAAAATGTTCCATTAGATGCGATTAAGCAGCAATATCCTTTATGTTTAGGTGTCTTAGATGAGCCCTTTAAACAGGATAAATTATTAAGTTTCGTTTCTTCCTTATTTGAGACGGATAACAATCAGTCACCGGTTACAGAGCTTGTTACTAAGCAAGAAGCAGTATTGGATGAACATCAAACTGATATCGATAATTTAAAAACCGGCTTTGATTCTTACTTGGAAAATAACTTTGTTGGCTATAGTGATGCCATTCTTAGTGTAAAAAAGTTAATTCAACAAGTATCTCGTTCTAATGCCAATGTTTTAATTTTAGGTGAATCTGGAACGGGAAAGGAAGTAGTAGCTAATTGTATTCATGCCTTGTCCAGACGCAATGAGCATGCATATGTACCCGTTAATTGTGGTGCGATACCAGGAGACTTGCTGGAAAGTGAATTATTTGGCCACGAAAAAGGGGCTTTTACAGGTGCTATCAGTTCCCGTCAGGGGCGATTCGAATTAGCACAAAGAGGTACTCTATTTTTAGATGAAATTGGCGATATGCCTTTAAGTATGCAGGTTAAATTACTGCGTGTTTTACAGGAAAAAGTATTCGAAAGAGTGGGGGGAATTAAAAGTATTCAAGCTGATGTTAGAGTCCTGGCTGCAACCCATAGAAACTTAGAAGAGCACGTTGATGAAGGCAAATTCAGAGAAGATTTATTTTATCGATTAAATGTTTTTCCAATTGAAATCCCTGCATTACGAGAACGGGTGATTGATATTCCTTTATTAGTCAATGTATTTAACCGACAAGTTTATGAGGAAACGGGAGAAATGGTTAAATTCAGTGATGATGCGATGGCTTCATTATTTATACATCAATGGCCTGGAAATGTTCGTGAACTAGGTAATTTGGTTGAAAGATTATCAATTATGTTTTTTGATGAAGAAGTTCAATATGATGATTTGCCAGATAAGTATCGTTATGACTTAGATGGCTTTGATTATGATTTATTAAGCTTGGCAAGGAAAAGAGAGCTTGATTCAATCCGTTCAGAAGAACAAAGTATTAAAGCTGAAAATTCAAAAGAGAAAAATACAATAGAAAACAGCCCTGAAAAGTTAGCAACAATTAATGGTGAAAATAAAAGTTCTAAGGATCAAGATGAATTGATTAATGAAAGACAAGCACACGCTCCAAATTTTTCATCACAACAGGATGTAATTAATGTCAATTCTTTGCCGGAAAATGATGAATTTGATCTAAAAGAACATTTAAGTCATCTTGAACAAAACCTGATCCAGGATGCATTAAACAAATCACAAGGTGTAGTTGCTCATGCCGCAAAGCGTCTTAATATTAGAAGAACAACCCTGGTTGAAAAAATGAAAAAATATAGTATGAATGATTAAATTAACTAAAAACTAAAAAAATACTTTAGTCTAAACTTAAACCTCTATAGTCAAAATTCTGTTACTACATATTTAACTTGTTGTTATATTTAAATATTATTTTTTTGGTCTAGTCTTTGCAATACAGATACAAAATCTGTTTACTAAGGATAGAACAATGAATACTACAATTGTTAGAAAAGAAAAATCAATTACTCAGAACAAGGAACATTTTTCTTCACAGCAATACGTTAATAATTTAATCAATTTTAGTAGCCCAAAACCTAAGCAGTCTACTGCTAATTCTAGTCTGACAGAAAATCGTTTAAAGACATTATTAAATGCTTTACCTGCAGGTGTCGTTGTGGTTGATGGGCATGGAATAGTGAATGAATGTAACCCCGCTGCGATTGCATTACTTGGTGAGCCACTGCTGGGTGAAAGCTGGCGTGAAGTGATTAGCCAATCATTTAGGTCAGTCCATTCTGGTCAGGATGTTATAACGGTCAATAATCGAATTGTTAATATTTCCACCTGTCCCTTAGGTGAAGGTTTTCCCGGTCAAATTATTTTGTTGCAAGACGTGACTAATGATCGGCAAATGCAACTGCAATTAGAACAGCACAAAAGACTTGCGACAATGGGACAGATGGCTGCTCAATTAGCACATCAAATTAGAACACCTATCGCTTCAGCTTTACTTTATGCTTCACATTTAAAGAAAAGTAATTTATCCGAAGTTCATCGAATTAAGTTTGCAGATAAAATTTTAAACCGCATTCAGAATCTTGAGAAACTCATTAAAGACATGTTGCTATTTTCTAAAAACGGCATGGAACAAGTTGATCAAATAAAGGTCATCGAATTATTTGAGATGGTAAAACAAGAATTACCTGTTAACGAAGCGATTACTAGTAACATTCATGAAAAATTACAAGGCGACAAATATATCTTAGGTAATTCTCATTTATTACTGAGCTCAATTTGTAATCTGATTGATAATGCTCTTCAGGTTACTAATATAAACCATCCTGAAGTCAATTTTGAGGTAATATCAAAAATTAGAGGGATGGTTGATTTTATAATTCGTGATAATGGTAGCGGGATAGATAATGCAATTAAAAATAAAATTTTTGATCCATTTTTTACAACAAAAGACTCTGGAACAGGATTAGGTTTAGCAGTTGTAAAAGCCATTGCACAAGCGCATGAAGGTAATGTCTGGATAGATAAAACTTCAGAAGAAGGAACAACTTTTGTGATTCGTTTGCCACTTCATACTTCATAGCGATAATCAATTTTAGGGAGGATAACAATGGAAACTAACCAGGTTAATAATCAGCAAAATACAATCTTAGTTGTAGAAGATGATTTTTCATTAAGAGAGGCTTTAGTTGATACTTTAGAATTAGCTGGATATCAGGTTGAACAGGCAGATAATGGAATGTCTGCTTTATCTATGATGGAAAATCATGAAATTGGCATGGTCATTACTGATGTGCAAATGCCAAAAATGAATGGCCACCAACTATTGAAACAATTAAAAAGAAATTATCCGGATATTCCAGTTTTATTAATGACTGCTTATGGCACAATAGATAAAGCTATTTCAGCGATGAAAGATGGTGCCATTGATTATCTGGTTAAACCATTTGAGCCAGAAGTTCTGGTTTCGACAGTGAGTCGATATATTGGTGATGCCATGGTGGATGCAACTATGATTGCCGTCGATCAATCTATGCAGGAAGTATCAAAATTAGCATTAAGAGTTGCCGATAGTGATGCAACCGTGATGATAACAGGGCAAAGTGGAACGGGTAAGGAAGTGCTTGCTCGATTTATTCATCATAATTCCGAACGTGCTGATAAACCATTTGTTGCAATAAACTGTGCTGCGATTCCCGAGAATATGTTGGAAGCTACTTTATTTGGTTATGAAAAGGGAGCTTTTACAGGAGCTTATAAAGCGTCTGCAGGGAAATTCGAACAAGCCAATGGGGGCACCTTATTATTGGATGAAATTTCTGAGATGGATTTGTCCTTACAAGCAAAACTATTACGTGTTATTCAGGAAAAAGAAGTCGAACGTTTAGGTGGCCAGGGACTTATCGAATTAGACGTAAGAATTTTAGCGACATCAAATAGAAATATGATGGAAACCGTAAAGGAAGGTAAATTCAGAGAAGATTTATTTTACCGACTCAATGTTTTTCCTCTAAGAATTCCAAGCTTAAATCAGCGTCAGGATGATATTGTGCCATTATCACAGTTTTTGCTTGAAAAAATTTCTCGTGCAAATGCCAAACAAATACCCATTTTATCAATTGAAGCTGAGCGCAAGTTAAAAATACATTCCTGGCCTGGCAATATCCGTGAATTAGAAAATGTTTTACAAAGAGCATTTATTCTTCATATGGATGGAATTATCAGAGAAGAAGATATTGCTTATGAACAGCAGTTTGCACAACAAATGATAGCTTCTTCAACGGATACTTTTATAGCAAATTTATCTGATAAAACTCACTCTATTGAAGCTCCGGTTCAAAGTGATACAGAGAAAGTGATATCGGATTCTAATATCGATTATCAAAGCTCAGAAACATTGAACCAGGATCTTAAAAACAGAGAATACCAAATTATTATTGATATTTTAAATAATGCTAGCGGAAATCGTAAACTGACTTCAGAGAAACTGGGTATTAGTCAAAGAACGCTTCGCTATAAGTTAGCTAAAATGAGAGAATTAGGTTTCGAAATACCCAAGGCTTATTCTGGAGTAGCTGCTTAAAAACAAGTATTAAGTGGGTAGTGCTAAGTGCTAAGAAAAAAGAAACTATTGCGAAGCAATAGTAAGCACTTAACACTTAACACTTAACACTTAACACTTAACACTTAACACTTAACACTTAACACTTAACACTTAACACTTAA
>JADGAU010000059.1 GCA_015231865.1 Gammaproteobacteria bacterium
ACCATACTAGCATAAATAAAGTAATGGAAATTTAAAAGTTAAGTTAAATGCATGTAAAAATAATTTAATAACTTGATTTGTAAAATTAAGCTCTATTTTAATAATTAAATGGATATCAATATAGTCGATAGTTTAATTATTTTGGTTTTTTTTATAAATTTTCTTGTTCTAATTGAAAACTGAGCTAAAATACTTAGTAATTTACTCGGTTATTAGGTGTTGTATTTATTATAAGAGGGGGGGAGTAAAATTGTGAATAGAAGACTCTTTTTACAACAAAGTTTTCAGTATGGTTTTGTTTCATTAGCTATTACTACCGGGCTTTTACACCCTATCCGGGTCTGGGCTAAGCGACCAGATTTAAGCTTTAAAAGCACTAAGATTAAAGATGCTATTAATTTTTTGCATGGTAATAAAGAAATTGTCGATACGGATCAAATTCAACTTAAGGCTCCGACGATTGCAGAAAATGGTGCTACTGTTCCGCTAGCAATTAAAACATCGATTAACAATATTGACTCTATTGCTATTTTTGTTGAGAAAAATGCCTATCCATTAGCCTCTCATTTAGTTTTTCATAAGGGCTTTAATGGCAACTTTGACGTCAGGGTAAAAATGTCTGAAACATCTGATGTTTATGTTGTTGCAGAAGCAGATGGGAAACTATATCAAACCCATAAAAGTATTAAAGTAACTCTAGGCGGATGTGGAGGTTAATATGGCTAAGAAAATGAAAATTAGAGCAAAATCTATTGATGGCATATGTAATCTGCGCCTGATTATCAAACACCCTATGGAACCGGGACTTCGTCGTGATAAAAAAACGGGTAAAAAAGTGCCTGCTCATTACATAGAAAAAGTAGAAATAGAAAATAGCAATGAGTTATTAACCACGGCTTATTGGAGTGGGGCCATTTCTAAAAATCCATTTTTAAAACTTGAACTTAAGGAGGTTTTTCCTAAAGATGAACTGAAAGTAACCTGGTTTGATAATCAGGGGCAGAGTCAATCACAAACAGAAAAAGTAAGATAATAAAAATAAAAAATTACATTTATACCTTAGGAGGAAAACATGTATTCTAGAACTAATTTTATTTTTACATTATTAGTATCATTAATTTTTTTGACCTTATCGACTGCTTATGCAGAGCGCTATGGCAAACAAAAAGTTGTTTATCATATAAATTATGATAATCCCAAAAAGCAAACTGGAGCATTGCGTAATATCCAAAATCACATCAATGCAGTTGGTAAAGAAAACCTGGATATTAAAGTGGTACTTCATGGTAATGGCTTGGCATTATTAGTTTTGCCAGAAGCTTTAAAGCGCCTGCCTAAGTTTAAACATGGAAATGCTGATGGCAAAATGGCTTCAAATATTGACAAATTAAAAGAACAGGGCGTTAAGTTCCAAGTTTGTAAAAATACCGTTAAAGGTCGTAAAGTAGATGTATATGGTGATTTATATGACGTTGATGAAAAAGCTGATATTGTTCCTAGTGGTGTAGCAGAACTAGCTCATCTTCAGCAGCTAGGCTATGTTTACATCAAACCTTAAAATTTAATCATTTATAAAGAACCAATATTCTTTACCCCTCTTTTCATTCCTCAAAGGGCATTATGAAAAGAGGGAAACTTTGGTTCAATTTCTATACTTACTGTATAATTTTCTTAGGCAGATCCATAAAATCAGCCAAAATAATAAAGCAAGCGGGGATCAAGAATAAAGAGATTACCGTTGCTGCTAAAAGCCTAAATGCTAAACTAGCTACTAAACTTGGCATTGACAGTTCAAGTCCCATGGCAATATGTCCCTAGCCCAGGCCTATTAATCCTGTTGGAATCGCAAGCAAGACAACAATCAGGTTGAACATAAGATCATGCCTGATATTTTAGTACACCCGCCGGTAACATTTTGAGAGATTTCTATTGCTATGCCTTTAGAGGTTACTTCTCTTTCCTTAACTAAACTTTGTTCTAAAACAGTCATAATCAGTGCATCCTGATTATAGTTTCTGGAAACTTCTTACTGAGCTGCAGACGGCTGGAGTTTAGCATTCTTTATTATTCAGATATTATCCTTCATAGCTTATTCTTTTTTTTCTTATCGATATGCTGATTTATGTCTTTGAGTTTGGCCTGAATTAATGATTGCTGGTAAAAATTATCGGTCGCTTTTTTAAAGGCAATATCCAACAGGTTCTTTGCAGCAACATATTCATGATTAAGGATAAAATAATCGGCTTGTGCAATGGATGAAAGTATTTCTTCACCTAAGCCATTATAAGCTATAGATAATAATTGATAATATATAGCTTGTTTATCTGCATAATTAAGAAATTGATTTAAAGTATCAATGCTTAACTGGTATTGTTTCGCCTGATTTAATATTTGTGCATAGTAATAATTGATAATAGGGTCATAGGGTTTATTGTTATGCACATTTTGAAGCATTGAAATTGCTTTATTCTGTTGCTCCTTATCCTGTGTTTTTGCCAGAGCTCTCGCTAAAGAAACAATATACGTTAATTCTTTAGGATATAAGTGCAATAACTCTTCATAAATGGGAATGGCTTCATGGTATTGTTGAGTTTCTTCCAAACTAACCGCATAAGCATAAAAATACTCAGGGTTTTTATCAATGCTATGTTGTGACATTAACTGTTTGTATTTATTTATAACCTGCATCTGGTTATTATGGGTTAAAACATCTGCGCGCATTTTCATTAATCGATAATTAAAATTTATTTTATACACAGATGTCTGTAAGTTATGATTTAAAGATTGGGCTTTAGTAGTTGCATCACTAAGACGGTTAAGAGTTATAGGATGTGTTCTTAAAAACTCTGGAATATTATCTCCCATATATTGACTGTTTTGATTCAGCTTTTGAAAGAAACCAGCCATGCCATAGGGACTGAATCCAGCGGCATGAAGAGTATTAATTCCTACACTATCAGCTTCAATTTCATGTTCACGGGTAAAATTTATTTGTTGTTGTTGAGTAAATGCGCTTAAACCGGTAATTGAAGCTATTCCAACATCTGTAGAAGTGGTTGCACCTAATAAAACAGCAGCAATTAAACCTAAAGTGACCGGCACATTCATTTCCTGTGCTTGTTGAATTGCACGTGCAATGTGCTCCTGTGTTACATGGGCAATCTCATGAGCAACTACAGATGCTAATTCGCTTTCACTTTCTGTAGAGGTAAATAGGCCTGTGTAAATAACAATCACACCGCCCGGTGTAGCAAATGCATTTACCTGAGACGAGTTAAATAAATAAAAGTCAAATTGCTTATAGGAAAAATCAGTATGTCCTATCAGTTTTAAACCTAATTGTTTTATATAGTTTGATAATTCGATATCTTCTATTAAATTGGTACTTTTTCTTAGTTGATTAATTATTTTTTGACGAATTTTCTGTTCTTCTTCGGTTGATAGGCTCAGTTCTGCTCCAGAACTTAAATCTGGTAATTTAATTTCCTTATTAGGATTTCCAGATAAAGCAGAGCTGAGCGTGCCACTTAAATTGGTATTATAACTATTTTCGATTTCTTGATTGCAATAAGCAGCAGTGCTCATACACACAACAAGTAGTGTAGTAGAATATATTTTATTAAATTGCATAAATTAATTTCATGTTTTATGATTTGAGTTAATTAAGAAGACTTTGGATATTATAAAATACACTGATAAATTAATCGCGTAAATAAATTGCCAAATAATCAAATAAATTCTATATTAATAAATTCTTATATTGTGTTATAATACAGCAATTTTTTTTAATTAGCAGGAATATCGGGAAATACTAAAATGTTTGGTATGAATATTAATGAAATGGATGTAACAGAATTAAATGAATTGCTATCAAATCATGAAAATGGTTTACCTGAAAATATTTTGTTTCTTGATGTTCGCACGACGGGTGAATATCAAAGAGGTTTTATTGAACAGTCCAGCAATGTCCCGTTACACTTAATTCCAATGAAAATTCATGAATTAAAAGAAGCAGAAAAAGTTATTATATATTGTCAAACAGGGGCTCGTTCTGCACAGGCATGTGCTTATTTATCTCAAAATGGGGTAGATAATGCTTATAATGTGAGAGGTGGAATTGTAACCTGGGCGCAAATGGGCTATCCCATAAGTGGCTAAGCGTAAATATTCTTTAAACTAATGAAATAAAATTCTAATCATAATTTATTGCTATCAAAATAGAATTTGGTTAGAATGCATCGTAAGTTTGGTCCATTAATAATGGACCGTTAATTTTGTTAGCGTAAATAATTAGTTAATTTATTTACACATTTTTTAATTTTCAATTAAGCAATCAGCTTCATTGCAAAGAGGAAATAAGATATGGCAGATTTTGATAAAGAACTAGATGCGTCCGGTTTAAATTGTCCTTTACCAATTTTAAGAGCTAAGAAGGCATTAGCTGATTTAAGTGCAGGTCAAGTATTACACATTATTGCGACAGATCCTGGTTCAGTAAAAGACTTTGAAGCATTTGCAAATCAAACTGGAAATAAGTTAGTAGAGAGTAAAGAAGAAGGTGGAAAGTTTCTTTTCTTAATCGAAAAGGCTTAAAACTTTTAATTTAGTATTCTATAAGGCCCCCTGGTTCATATCTGAATCAGGGGGCCTTTTTTTTTGCGTCTAAAATATGTCAATTTTATCGATGATATTTTTGTAAAATAGTCGCTAGAGAAATCAATTATAAATATTATGGAAAACCCCTATATACTTCATTGAGATTTAAAACTAGAATCACATGAATGAAATTTAGACTTCTGTGAATTCTTTTTGTAATGCTCTCGTTATTAAAGGCTTACATATTAATTAAGGATTTGTAGAAATTCATTTGTGTTGTTTTGCATCATAAAATTTTAATATTTAAAGGGGAAATAGATACTATGCAAGTCACAAAAAATAAAACTTCTTTTTTTAAAAAGGCCTCACTAATTAGCAGTGCGATTAGCATGGTGTTTGCCTCTACAGCTGCATTAGCAGGTGTAACAAAAGATTTAGCAATTCCAACTGGCGAGCCTACAGCTGACCAGCTTGCAGATCAAGTATTTTACGTTAACCATTTCTATGCTCTTAAGAACTATGGAATTACAAAAAAAGGAAGAACCATTACGGTACTTATCAATCAATCTAAGGGTAGTAGACCAACGTCGTTAACTTTAGAACGTTTTTTGAATAATGATTATAATGATGGCACTACTAAAGCAATGGATCTGGCAATTTTCCGCTCAGGTAAATTGAAAGGAACGGGTATGTTAATTACTGACTATGTAGATGACACAAAGAGTCAGTCGTATTCAATCTGGCTACCAGCTCTTCGTAAAATTCGTCGTTTTGCCCAGCCTGCTCAAGATGATGCATGGGGTGGCACAGACTTTACATTTGGCGATGTTACGCTAAGAAAGCCAAGCAATGAAACTCATGAATTATTAGGAAAAGATACATTTAAAGGCTGTTTAGGCGCGATTGAAGGTGTTAAAAATAAATATTTGAAATCACCACCTAAAGCTGCCTGTGATCATGATGGAAAAGAGGTTTATAAGCTTAAAAGTACAACTAAATTTGGTAACTGGTGGTATGACTATCGCGTAAGCTACGTTGATACTAAAACTTTTGCAGATTACCGTACAGAATACTTTAAAGATGGCAACGAAATCAAAGTTATTGACAGAGATTGGCAGAGTCTAAATCAAGGTGATCCAAGAGCACAGTCATGGAATTACTGGTATGGTAAAACTTTAGCAACCGGACATGAAACATGGGCTGTTATTCCTCAGGAAGTTGTTAAATTTAACCATGACTGGGAAGCTAGCATGTGGTCAGAAAAAACATTACGTAGAATTAAGCGCTAATACATTTGGAGGATGGATAGGTTGAGTATATTTCTCAACCTAATTAGTGCGTAAATTTATTTAGGGTTTGATAACTTAGTGGTTTTCTAAGTTATTTATAAAAAAGGTAATACTAATGAAAATCAAATCAACATTAGCAAGTGCCGTTGCACTTGCCATCGCTTTGCCTGCAACTGCTATGGCAGGTGTCAGTGGTTATATTAAGAACGAAACAGCTGTTTATACACAAAAAAAAGATGCAAAATTAAATGAACCAGCAAGAGGCGCGGGTGACGCTGGCGAGTTAATGAAGTTTGAAAATTCAGTCAGATTATTTATTAACCAAGAGTTTGGTGAAGAATCAAGCTGGCATGCAGACTTGAATCTGGTACGGGATTCTAAAGCAGTCAATGAAGACTATGAAGGTTTTAAATCATATACGCAAAACGATGCATTAAGAGAATTATACGTCGATACAAAATTTGGCGATAATATATACGTGCGTATCGGTAAGCAGCAGGTTGTTTGGGGTACAGCTGATGGCATGAAGCTATTAGATATAATGAATCCAACTGATTTTAGAGAACTTAATCAAAACGTAATGGAAGATGCGCGTATTCCAGTATGGATGATTAATACGGAAATGGATGTTGGCGATAGTGGCAATATTCAATTTATTGTTGCTCAAGCTAAGGCCAATCAAATTGCTGGTTTAAATGAAAATGGTGATGATGGACATCCATTTTTATTTAAAGGTGTAGATACAATAACCGGTGCAACCAATGGTTTTGTAAATATTGCTAAGGATATGGGTAAAACTTCTGGTGTTTTTCAAAATTTATTATCTATGGGTGGACTAAACGGCCTTGTTGGCGGTCCTATGAGCTTTCAAACAGTTGGTAGCTTTACTTCTATTGGAACATCAAGAGCACAATATGTGCCCGACGATGGAATGGATCCTGCTAATGGCGTCCATCAAATGACTTTTGCTGATGTTGCAGGTCAGATGAACAATAACTTAACTGGATCTGATCTAGCATTATTTAATCAAGTGTTTATGGGCGTTTTAACTGCTGCTCAATTCCAAAATGGTGACAATGTATTAGATGGCGCTGCTAATAATGCAGGTCATTTATTTGGAACCTTCGTTAATTATATGAATACATCACTTGTACCGGGTGCTATTGGCACAATACCTGGGGTCGACATGAATGCGATTATGGCAGGTGGCACGTTTGATATGACGCAAATGGATATGACGGATATGAATGTTCAATCTCTATTTGCATTAATGCCTAAAATGGGTATTAATTTGGATATGACGAACCCTAATGTCGTTGCTATGATGCAAAATATGGATATGCAAACATTAGGTGGGATGATGCAAGGGCCTATAAGCCAGCTGGGAGCAACATTTGAAAACAACTCAACAAATCAATTTAGTAGTGGCACATTGAATGTAGAAAACCCTCAATCAGCATTTGATTATATGGGTAAGACAACATTTGCAACCTTTAAAAACTTTATAGGTATGAACACATCCTATAGAAACATGCATGAAGACGAAGACAATGCCAATATAGGTTTCAGATTTAAAAATTCAACTGAAGGTGGAACAAATTACTCAGTAAATATTGCAAATCGTTATGATTCAAACCCTTATATTGATATGCATTGGGAAGATAAAGATGGCAATCAATTATCTGTAGCGAAAACCGCTACGACCATGGGAATGGATGGCAGTGTAGTAAATCCAGGCACACTAGGACAAACATCAACAGCCAATACCGGTGATGCGAATACATTTGATGTAACCACATTAACTTTAATGAATGGAGATCAGGAATTTGATTCAAACTTTGGTCAAACACCAGCAACATTAGTTTTTGAAGAAAAGCTAAATGAAATCCAAACGGTTGGATTTTCATTTGATACAGCAATTGATGGCGCACCAGTACCACTAATCTTACGTGGTGAATTTGCCTATGATATAGGTGCTAAACAACCTATTGTTGATAAGGATGAATTATCGATTGGTAACTTAACTGAAGCACTTACTATGCAAGATGCTGATATGTTTAAGTATGTTCTAGGTGTTGATATTACTGTTTTATCAAATATGATGGTAAGTACACAGTTAATTCAGATTTATAACCTTGACTATGTTGATCAAGGTAACCGTTATACTGGTGATTTCTCTTCCATGCATTTAACCAATGGTTTAAATCAAGGTGATGAAATAGAGACATTTGTGTCTTTATTCTTGTCTAAACCATTTGGTGCTTCGCAAGAACACCGTTGGAATAATATTATGATTGCAGAAAATGGTGGTGGTTACTGGAATCGATTTGATATTAACTATTCATTTACGGATACTTTAATTGGTACCTTTGAATGGAACAATTATTGGGGAGATGAAGATACGACGTTTGGTCAATTTGAAAAGTCATCTAATGTTCAACTTGGTTTGAAATGGATCCTTGAATAATTAGTATCCACAAAACCCTTGTAAATTATTTTACAAGGGTTTTTTTACTTTTGAAAAAAAATCTATCGTTTAATAAAATTTAAAATACGAGAATTTATATGTCAGATAAATCAACTTCCAAGTTTTCACAAAGTTATGCTCGTTTTGTCATCAAATATAGATGGCCACTGATGTTAATTCTATTGGTTGCAACAATTATTAATGCTTTGCAAATTAAGAATTTGGATATGCGAAATGATCCGGATACTTTATTACCACCAACTAATAAATATGTAGCAACAAATTCCTATGCTGAAAAGAATTATGGTATGGGTAATATTATGGTGATTGCTTTACGCATAGAAGAGGGTGATATCTATCAAAGCTGGTTTATCAATAAAGTACAAGAAATACACAATAAATTAGAAGCATTACCACATTCACGTGGACCGAATTTTATCAATGTTGCTGCTAAGAAAATTAAATATATGAGTACCGATGAAAATGGTATGGTATTCAAACGATTAATGCCAACAAGTGGTATTAGCAGTGATCCAGAAAAAGCAAAAGAACAATTAGCCTTTCTTGAAGAAGGTATTTTAACCAATCCTGTCATGGGACCCATGTTAGTTGGCTATGAAGATAAAGATGGTAATAAATGTGACTTTAAAGATTGGGATACTAACGGTTGTACAGCAAAATCTGCCTTTATTATTGGTGATTATACCGATGAAGTTAAAGAAGTCTATGTACCATGGGTAAGACAAGTTAGAGATATTATGCAGGAGAATGGTGGCGATGATCGATATGAATTATTAGTCGCAGGCGAACCATATTTCCTAGCCTGGATGATGGCAGAACTCTATGACAAATGGTGGCTATTTGTGATCTCAATTATAATTGTTATCGCGGCACTATGGTTTGAATTTAGAAACTGGCGTGGTGCTTTTTTCCCAATCATTGGTGTTAGTGCAACAATTGCATTAACCTTAGGATTAATGGGATTTACAGCATTTAAACTGACTACTATGATGGTACTTACTCCAATGCTACTACTAGCAATCGGAGTTGGACACTCGGTACAGGTTACACGACGATTTATTCAGGAAGATGAAAAACATCGGGATGCCAAAAAATCTGCAGAAATTGCAATTTCCGCAACAATCGTTCCTGCAACCTTATCGATAGTAACGGATATGGTTGGCTTTGCTACCTTAGCAACCGTTGATATTTCATTTTACAAAGCTTATGCCTATTTTGGTATGTACGGAATGTTGACACTACTATTTACTACTACTACTTTAATACCATTATTGATGATGACTTTTCCACCTCGTTGTAGCGATGAAGATGTTCAGGAGTCCGTTGAATCACATGGTTGGGAACATGCCGTTGGTGGATTCCTCACAAAAGTGGTATCAGGTCCATTAAAATGGATCCCAATTGCTTTTGTTGTTCTTGTTCTGGCTGTCTCAACGCATTATACAAAAGTTTTGGAGCCAACAGAGGAAGATATAATGCCGGGTGTTGAAAAGGGCATTAACTATGCAAGAGCTGCATTTAAAGGAGAATCGGATACGATTCAGCAGTTATTAACTTTAAATAAAATCATGCCGGGTGTTATCTCTGTTTCTATTCCTATAAGAGGTAAAGAGCCAGTGAAACCAATTTGTACCGGTTATGATGAAAATGATAATCTGACGCCTCCTGGCTGTCATGATCCGGATGAAATGGGCGCACAGGGGATCTTTAATGATGCAGAAGTTTTAGCTGATATGGCAAAGCTTGAAGAATGGATGCAGGCTCACCCATTTATTGGCTTTACCGGTTCTTATGCCCAATATATTCGTCTTGTTAATATGCTGATGACTACTGAGCCGGGTGATAAGCCAAGTTTAGAAGATTTAGTCATTCCTTCAAAAGAATCTTTAACAAAAGATGATCCGGAAGATGCTCGTATACCAACAGAAGTTGTGCAAATGTACAATGGTTTGCTAGAGACTATGACGGATGATGGAGACATGGACACATTTGTATCTAAAAACTGGAATGAAGGTGTTGTCTTAGGTTTTGTTAACACCATGGATCCGGTAGAAACTCATCAGGTAACTCGGGATATTCAAAACTATCTTGAGGAGCACAAAAATGATCCTGGATTTAAGAAAGTTAATTTTGGTTTAAGAAATGGAGACACTTCTGGTGATACAAACGAATTATCTCAAGCAGGTGAAAATTATGAATTACCAGGTGTTGGTGGTTTCCTTGGTGCGACTGAAGCAACAAGAGATGTGGCTGTTGAAAACTGGTTATCAGGGCCTATGTTAACTGCTTTGGCTATTTTCCTTTTTGTCCTTATTACCACTAAATCAATTGGTGCTGCGGGTATTTTAATATTTATCTTAATGATCACCTTATTTAGCCAATATGGTATGGGCGGTTATTTCACTTCTGTAAAAAACTGGTCTGGAAATCTTGCATTCCATCTTCAGGTGGCACTCAGTATTGCTATGGGCTTAGGTGTTGACTATGGTATTTATATGCTGGTGAGGTTACGAGAAGAAATGATTGAGACCGGACAAAACTGGCAGCAGTCTTTAAGAAATACTTTAGACTCTACTGGTTCTGCGATTATTATTTCTGTAATAGTGTTGTTAGGCTGCTTTATCCCATTACTAAATACGGATCTAGCAAACACCTGGGGATTAGGTGTTTATATTATGGAAGCCCTGGTGATTGATGTTGTAACCGCATTAACCATATTACCCTTATTAGTATTAATATTTAAACCTAAGTATATTTTTTCCGGAAAATCTTGAGTTTAATATTTAAGTAATATAACTAAAATAAAAGGCTCTTTTTAAGAGCCTTTTATTTTTTGTACCATTAGAACTTGTTTAACTTTCATCTAACTTATTGATTTATTAAAATCACAGTGCTATCTTCATTATTTTTACTACCTATGTATAGCATTGCTACGTAAAATATGTCTTAATATCACTCAAATATTGTATAAACTAATTGAAGCATCTGTCAGATCAATAGGCCCTAGTGTATTAATTCTATGAGATTCAACCCTGCTCAGTATCTTATGTCTGTTGGCACGCTTTATTCAAAGCAAGTCATTTTGATACTATTGTCAATATCGTTATTATGTTTGTTTTTGTTACCAAAGCTAAAAGTTAGTATCTCAACGGATGCTTTAATGACAAGCTATGGAGATGAGAGAAAATGGTATGAGTATAGCAGTGAGGTTTTTGGCAAATCAGAAACAGCAGTGGTTGTCTTTCATGATGAGCAGTTATTTGCTCGTAAAAGACTTACGGCAATAAAACAAACCGTTAATGAATTAAGTGAACTGCCATTTATTTCCTCAACGGTAAGTTTATATAACCAAAAAAACTATAAATCTATTGATGGTAATGTTAGCGCTAATCCCTATTGCGGCACTGAGCCCTCCACAAAAAAAGAACTTGAAGCAATAAAAAAAGATATTCTTTTTAATCCAATTCTTCGTAACCAATTACTTTCTGAAGATGCTAAAACTATGGCGGTGCAGTTAATCTTTGATAAAAGTGCTGCAAAAACATATACCGATCATGTAACTCAAGAAAGTATCGAAAAAATTCTAGAGCCAGTCAGAAATGTCATTTCAAAGGTTTATCAGGTAGGGGATAATAGTTTACGTGATGATATTACTCATAAAATGATGAATGACCAGAAAACATTATTACCTGCATCATTACTGACTTTATTTCTCATGTTATTGCTAACACTTCGCTGCTTAAATGGAGCTATTATTCCATTAATAACTGGCGCTATCAGCATTATTTGGACATTGTCGATAATGGTATTGCTTGATATTAATATTAATGTTCTTACTGCTATTGTTCCTGCTTTATTGATTATAATTGGTTCTACCGAAGACGTACATCTACTGTCAAGTTATTATGCCTTCCGTCGTGAAGGAAATTCAAAAGATATTTCACTATCACTTTTAAATAAGGAAATGGGCGTTGCCGTATTATTAACTGCTTTGACAACTTATGTTGGTTTTATTTCGATCATGACGAATAATATTGAAATTGTAAAACAGTTTGGTTTTGTTGCGTCAATCGGCTTATTGTTTAACTTTATCATTACCTTGTTATTAGTTCCTGCCTGGCTAAAATTGTCGGAAGTAAAGGTCAGTAATAAAGACCCTAATATTATGTTAAAGAGACAGTATAAAACCCTGACTTTTATGGTTTCTTTATGTGCTCTCACACAAAAATATAACAAGCATACGCTGCTATTCGTTATCATCATAACCCTATTGTCATTAGCCAGTTTAAACCTTGTTCAAATCAATAGTAATGCCCTGGATTATTTTGATAAAGAGGATCCGATTTATGTCAATATGAAACACGTTGAAGAAAAACTTGTTGGCATTGAATCCTTTAGTGTGATTGTCCGTTCACCTATTGAGGATACCTTTCTAAAGGTTAAGTATCTTAACGAGTTAAAGAATATCCAGAACTTAATTGATGATAGCGGTTATTTTGATAAATCGACTTCTTTTGTTAATTATATGGAATTTGTTGATGCGGTTATGAATGAAGATCGTTCTGGCGAATTTCAATTACCAGAAAGGGACGATGTGATAGAAGAGTATAATCTTTTCTTAGATCAGCAGGATGTCCGATCCTACATTAATCCAAAATATAATGAAGTACAAATACTTGTCTGGCATAAACTACATAATTCTCATGATTTATATCAAGCTGTCAAAGACATAAAAAATAAAGTTTATGAACTTAAAAAAAATGGTAATTTAAGTGATGGATTAGAAATTCACTTTACAGGAAAATCAATTTTAAACAGTGTTGCCACGGAAAGTATAGCACTTGGACAAATTGCTTCACTTGCTCTTATGTTATTTGTTATCTGGTCACTTATTTCACTTTTATTTGCTAATTTTAAAGCCGGACTTATTGCCATGGTCCCGAATATTTTACCTATAATGCTTCTTTTCGCTGTGATGGGTATTTTTGATATCCCCCTTAATGCCAGTACCGTTATGGTTGCTGCAATAGCAATTGGTTTAGGTGTCGATAATACCATTCATTTCATGGTCAGATATCATAACTCCTGTAAAAAAATACGTGATAAAGGTCAATCTTTAGAAGTAACCGTTAAAGAAGAGTTAACTCCAATTATGGCCACTTCCTTTTCTTTATTTATGGGCTTTCTAGTGTTAAGTAGCTCAGCATTTTCTCCAATTAGTTTATTTGGCGCTCTAAGTGCTATGGTGATTGTTTTTTCTTTTATCACCACTTTTAGCTTATTACCTATCTTATTGTGTACCACACGCCTGATTACGATTTGGGATATTCTTGATATTAAAGTTAAAGAAGCGGTTCTTTATAATTGTCAAATATTCAAAGGTTTGTCGGCTCATCAGATTAAACGACTAATTTTAGAAACCCATATTCATTCGTATCACAGATCAGAAGTTATAATTTCCCAAAAAGATGTTTTTCGGGAAATGTATATTATCTTAGATGGATCCGTTGATGTCTATGATGCGCACAATCCGGATGTGTTTTTATATCAGCTTAAAGAAGGTGATGTTTTTGGCGAAGTGTCTTTATTGTTAGACACCGAGAGAACGAGAATGGTTAAAGCAAGCACTGATGTGCAAGCGATAAAAATAGATTGGGAAACTTTACGATATATTGGGCGTCATCGTCCTAAAATTTCTAACCGATTATTTTTTAATTTAAGTGAATTATTAAGGCAACGAATTGGCCATACGGATTCTCTGATTTTACCGAATGAAATGATTAATCCTAAGTAACCTAAGTTGTTTTTCAGGTTAATTGACTTGCAATAATTCATTCCAATTGGTTGTATACCTTTGTGATAAGTAGTTGCGTTTCTCTAACCAATGTTTCTTAATTCCTTGTGCACCTGAAAAAACGGTATCCGTACCCATATTCTGATTAATTTTATCGATAACTCTCATTAACTTTTCTTTCCTGATTTTTTCTTTTCCGGGGAGGTAGTCGATACTGAATAAATCTATTTGCTTGTTATCACTCAAATCATATAAGAGTACGCCAACCTTGTGGTACTGATAATCTCTTTTATATATTTTCTTAAGTGCCGACTTGCCTATCCTAATTAACTTAAAACTATCATTGCAGGGCATAGCAAAATCAATATTAATGCAATTATGATATTGGCGTGTATTTTGTTGAAACGGGTTAGTTGACAAATAGATCTGCATTGCACTGGTATAAGAACCTTGTTTTCTTAATTTTTTTGATGCAATCATGATATAGTTTGAAAGTGCTTGTTGCAATGGCCCTAGCTCGCTTACCAGAGTAGAAAAGGAGCGTGAAGAAGCGATACTTTTTTTATCGCTTTGTTCAAGTTCCTGATGATTATTAAATTGATTATGAAGGGCATAATACAACTGAACACCGTTGATCCCCATGACTTGTTTTATCTGCATTTGTGAACTTGTGTAAAAATCCCAAACACTTTCAAGGCCAAGTTGTTTTAGTTTTTTTTCTGATCTACGGCCAATTCCCCAGATCTCAGTCAGTTCTAATTGTTTCATTAGCTTTTGTTCCTGTTCCAGAGAATTTAGTTGAAACACACCGTCTCCCTTGTGTTTTTTGGCAATATGGTTAGCTAATTTGGCCATAACTTTGTTATTGCCGACTCCAATCGCAACAGGGATTCCCGTCCACTGATATATCTTTTGTTTAATTGTCTGGCTATAGTTGATCAGTCCCATATGTTCAAAGCCATTAAGGTTAATAAAACATTCATCAATTGAATAAATATCAATGTGAGGGACAAAGTAATTTAAATTAGTCATCACTCGATGACTCATATCACCATATAGTTGATAATTGGATGAATATATAGAGACCTTGTTTTTCTTCAGATAGGGCATAATTTTATACACCGGTTCAGCCATTTTTATACCTAGTGCTTTTGCTTCATTTGAACGTGAAATAATACAGCCGTCATTATTAGATAAAACCACAACAGGTTTATGTTCAAGTTTTGGATTAAATACTCGTTCCACGCTGCAGTAAAAGTTGTTACAGTCGACCAGGGCAATTTTATTCATAGTTTATTTGACATCAAAAAAATAACATCATAAAATGATTTTTGATTAATGTACAGTTATCAAGTGAATTATAATTATTGATATGCTCGTGGAGGAGACTTTTTATGGTACCTAGTGGCGGCAAAAGAACAGGAGCCGGAAGGCCGAAGGGAACAGGGCAGTACCGAGAACGGACAAAAGCGATCAGAGTACCTGAGTCAATGGTTGCCAGCATTAAAAGGTATGCTCAAAGTAAGGGCTATCAAATTCCTTTATATGGTTCGCGAGTCGCTGCCGGTTTTCCATCGCCTGCTGATGATTATATTGAAGGAACTCTGGATTTAAATGAGTATTTGATTAGTCATCCGTCAGCTACGTTTTTTGTTCGTGCAACCGGTTATTCAATGATTAACGCGGGTATTTATCCAGGAGATATTTTAATTACTGATAGAAGTATATCCGCGACACATCATAAAATTGTGGTGGTAGCGCTTAATGGTGAACTAACAGTTAAACGCCTGTATAAACAGGACAACAATGTTAAGCTATTATCAGAAAACCCCGAATATCCCGATATTGAAGTGCTTAATGACGATGAGCTTCATGTCTGGGGGGTGGTCACTAATGTTATTCATCAGTTATAAATTGTTTGTAACAATGATTTTAGTTCTGACTCTAAAATAATTCCGGATCACCTTCTTTCCATCTGCTGTCTTGAGAGTCATAACTGTTTTCATCAAGTTTTTCAGTTATAGAATCAGAATCGTTAAGAGGAGTATCATTTCCTGTTTTAAAGTAAGTGGCCAATGTATTCAAACTTTCAGCAAGTCCAATTAGTCCCGTTGTAGAGTCAGAAAGTTTAACCGCACTTTCTCTAGTCTCATTGGCGCCATTACGGATTTTTTCAGACTTTTCCAGAATATGGTTGGTATTACTACTTTGTATTTGAGTATTACTGGCAATAGTCTCATTTAAGCTTTTAATACTAGAGATCATAGACTTTATTCCTTCCAGAGAAGTACCTGCTTTGGAACTTGGTCCTTTCATATTTTTAGTCATTTCTACCGCACTATCCATAGCTTCAATAGCAGATGAAGTCCCTTGTTGAAGGGTTTTGATATAAGCTTCAATTTCAATAATCGAGTCTGATGTTCTGGCGGCCAGATTTCTAACTTCATCCGCAACTACAGCAAAGCCTCGTCCAGCCTCTCCGGCTCTGGCTGCTTCAATGGCGGCATTCAGTGCTAAAAGATTAGTTTGTTCTGCAATTTGCTGAATAACCCCTAAAATGGTTCCTATTTGTGATGTATGGCTATCTAAATCATTTAAAGATGTGGAAACGTCAGAAACTCTAACAACCACCTGCTCAATTGAGTCAATTGTTTGAAAAACGATATTATGACATTCATAGACTTCAGTATCGACGTTAACTGCGGTTTGAAAGGCTTCCTTTGTCATATCTGCAACCGATTGAATACTATTATTAAGCTCTATAATTGTATGAAATAGCTGGTCAATTTCAGTTTGCTGACTAATGACTTCGTTTTCAGTTCGATTGCCGATGGTCGAAACATCAATAGTAGTAGACGATAATTGCTTAATGGATTCCTTTAATTCCAAAACAATTTCAGTTAATTTAGCAGTGAAGGCATTAAATCCTTGTGACAGGGCAGCTAATTCAATATCACCTTTGGTTGATAGTTTATCTTGTAAGTTACCTTCACCATCGGCAATAGTCCATAGTTGATCAGAGGTAGTTTTTAATGGCACAATAATGAAGCGCACCATGAATACATAAATTAGCAGAATAACAACAATTCCAAAAGCACTACTTGCTAATAATATGGTTAAACCAATCTCTGAAACTTTTTCTAATTCTTTTGTGGTTTGCTCCACTTTGCTACTAATAAACTCAGAACTCTTTTTTCCTAAATCGGTTAATTCACTAGCGACTTTCTGATATTTGTTTAGTGCTACCTTCAAATTTTTGTATTCTTGAATGCTTTGATTAATAATTTCTTTATTATTTTTTAGTAAAATAGAAAGAGTTTCTTTGTTCGTTTTACCCTGAAACTTACCTGTTTTTGCAGGCTTGTCATTTTCTAAAGTTTCATCGATCAACTCCACTGCATAAGCCATATCTTCATGGGCTATCATCATTTTCTCAAGAATTCTCTTATTTTCTAAGTCTTCAAGTAATTTTGTATATTGATATTGACGACTTAATAGCGCAGTTCTCGCAACAGAAGTCGCATTAAGAATATCTTTATCAGCTTGACTGGGATCTTCTTCTGTTTCTTCATCATCATATTCATCATCAGAAGTTACTTCGCTATCACTTTTTTTTGTTTCATATTGATCAGCATGTTCTGCATTTATGTCCCGAAATAAAATATTTTGACTGGCTATTTTCTCAACATTTAATAAGCTATCCTGAAAATAATCGGCATTAATACTGGCGCTGTCATTAAGTTTTACATAGTTTTGATGTAAATTGAATAGTTCACTTTGTACATTTTTTAACTTATCCTGAACACTACGGATGGTCTGAACCAGTTCGTTATCAAGTTGTTTGGCATTGACTACGCCCTTATAAACCTCATTAAGTTTGGCTTCAGATTTAGCAATTAAAGCCTTAAATCCAGCATCTTTTTTAATATCAGAATTATGTAATCTACTTTGAACTAAGTAATTTTGTCTTAGAATTTCATGTACACCTTCGGCAACCCCAGTTTCTGTTGCCCTAATAGGTCCTGTAATATTTGAGACACTATTTTGAAAATCTGTGGTTATCCAGAAACTAATGATGGTACTACCAGCCTGAATACTGACAATTAACATGAAGGCGATAATTAATTTTGTTTTCAAACTATTGAAATTCATCTTTATCATTCTATGGTTTTTGTAACATTAATAGTAAAAATTAACGAGTCTACTTAACTATCTATCGGTAGCTGTTTATAATGCTTTAATAGATTATTAAATATTTTCAATGATATGAATAAAAATTCTCAATTTATTGTCTTTCTTATGGGGCCCACAGCTTCAGGCAAGACGGATCTGGCAATAAAACTATGCCAACAGTATCCTTTTGAAATTATTAGTGTGGATTCGGCACTCATTTATCAACAAATGAATATCGGAACAGCCAAACCAACTCCAGAAGAGTTAGCCTTAGCACCTCATGCCTTAATTGATTTTTTACCGCCTCAAAAATCATATTCAGTAGCTAATTTTAGAGACGATGCATTAGAGCAGATTGCACAAATTCATCAACGTAATCATATACCGCTTTTAGTTGGCGGGACAATGCTCTATCATCGAGCATTATTGTATGGTTTATCAGAACTTCCGTCAGCAGATGAAGTTGTCAGAGAGAAATTATTAAAAAAATATTCTTCAGAAAAACCAACTGCACTACATGAACAATTAAAACAATGCGATCCAATATCTGCAGATAAAATACATCCAAATGATCCGCAACGAATTTTAAGAGCTCTTGAAGTCTTTGAACTCACAGGACAACCTCTATCATTGCTTCAGGAACAATCAAAGCAAATGGCTTTAAAATATCCGCATAAGAAAATTGTCATTGCACCAAAGTCTAGAGAAGAATTAAGAGAAAGAATACAAATCCGTTTTGAACAAATGTTGGCACAAGGCTTTGTTGAGGAAGTTGAACAACTGTTTCAGCAAAATGATATTCACGCTGATTTACCTTCAATGAGGTGTGTCGGCTATCGTCAGGTTTGGGAATATCTTGATAAGCAGGTAAGCTATAAACAAATGACAGAAAATGCTATTAATGCAACCAGGCAATTTGCAAAAAGACAAATGACCTGGTTACGTAAGGAACAAGATGCATTATGGCTGGAGACAAATCACCCTAAAAATCTTGAATTAGTCGTAAACTATCTTAAAGATTTTTTTAAAAGATAGTTGACAGTTGACAGTTGACAGTTGACAGAAATTTTTGATATTTTTGCTTTAGTATGTCAAGCTTTCTAAAACTGAAAACTGAAAACTGAAAACTGAAAACTGAAAACTGAAAACTGAAAACTGAAAACTGAAAACTGAAAACTGAAAACTT
>JADGAU010000005.1 GCA_015231865.1 Gammaproteobacteria bacterium
GGGCTATCTAATTCAGCCCTGGAATTATTTAATTTCTCTTTAACGACTCCCAGGGATCTATTTCAAGTTGCCTGTATTAAAGGTGTGGATATATTTATCAATGACACGCAAGAGTTTGAAACAAAAAATAATCTCCCCCCCTGGTATCGCCAGATTATTGATGCGCATACGTTTATGGTCTTACCAATCATTATAGAGAAAAAACCTTTTGCCATGATTTATCTCGACAATAATCGCCGTGATGAACTAACGATTGGACAAACTCATTTAAAAAAATTACAAACCCTTCGAGCGCTTGTTGTACGATCAATAGAACTATCCAGGTAATTCAGTTACAATATGATTGCCAGTCAGGCAATCGCGCTCATACCATTAAGTGCTATGATCGAGGAAAGTCCGGGCTCCACAGGATAAAGTGCCAGGTAACCCCTGGGAAGTGAAAACTTACGGCCAGTGCAACAGAAAAGAAACCGCCTAAATTTATTTAGGTAAGGGTGAAATGGTGCGGTAAGAGCGCACCGCGTTTCTGGTAACAGAAATGGCATGGTAAACCCCACTTGGAGCAAGACCAAATAGAGAAACTATAGATGTGATCCGCATTGTTTCCGGGTAGGTTGCTTGAGATATTTGGTGACAAATATCCTAGATGAATGATTGCCATAGGGGCTTGCCTCTATACAGAACCCGGCTTATCGACTGGCTTTTTCTTTAACTCCGATAACTGAAATCTCTAAACAAGAATTTTAAAGATGCCCTTCTTACCTATCGAAGCATTCCTAAAGGGAATCTAATACAATATAAAAACATCGACATTTCTGATTTGTTGGAAATGGTGATACTCCTAAACTAGAAAGTCTCGTAAAAAGACTAAAATGAGATCAGAGTCGCTATTCCCCGACATGACTCATTTGTAAGGTGAACTAGGCGTGCTAATGTTATCCATTGCTGCCAGATGAAAGTTGAACAAGCATACTGACAATACCGGTACTAACCTGCCCCCTGTGCGACCATTTTCAACATTGATTAAAATTAACTTTTTACAATTAAATCAATTAGATGAATCTGATGCAGAGTTATATCTAAACGTATTTATTTGGGTTCTATCTTCCCGAATAAAACTGGAAGAACAAAGTACAAACTAATATAAAAACCACCCGCAGCAAGGAAAAACATAGTTAATAAGGCTGACATAATACATCTCCAATAGCTAAATAATAATCATTATCACTTTAGTTAAGTATAATGCAAAAATATAAATAACCAAGTTATTTTGTAAACTAATTTAATGTTTCAATATATGGAGCGTGAAATGGCCAGTGAACAATTTTACAACGGCTTAAACTGTTCTCAGTCTATAATAGCCAAATATGCTGGGAAATATAATCTTGATGTGGCAACAGCCTGTCAATTAGCGACGGGATTTGGTGGCGGCATGGGCAGACAAGCAAAAACCTGTGGCGCTCTAACAGGTGCTTATTTAGTTTTAGGTCTGGAGTTTGGATCATCATCTCCTGCTGATAAATAGAAAAAAGAAGTTGCCTATGATAAAGTGCGGGAATTTACTAACGAATTTGAACATAGACACGGATGTACAAACTGTAAAGATTTATTAGGTTGTGATGTTGGAACAGATGAAGGCAGAAAAACCGCCAGAGAAAAGGATCTTCATGAGACCCACTGTTCAAAGTTTGTAGATGATGACACTGCTATTCTTGATAAATTTTTACAGGATTAGGACTAAAAGGAGTCTAAAAAGTGCCTCAATTGTTGGATACTGGGGGGTATGTGAAAGAATAATGAATCAGAAGATAATTTATACATTCTTTGAATCAGGTTTTACTTTGGATATAGCTAAGATGTGTCAGCTAGTTAATATTAACCAGCATAATTTTCCCAGCACTCGCAAGATGATTAGCCAAATCAAGAAACAGGAACCAGATTATATCATTACAGAATTTATCTATTCACCTTCATTAGGGACACAAATCAGTGTATTGGATGGAATTTTTGGTACAGTAGAGCGTTTCTGTCAGAATACACAATTAATTGTTTATTCTGAAAATCGTTTTCGTCAACACCTTGAAACTGTCAGGGAGAAGTTCACTATTCATCACGTGCTAGAATATCCTGTCAATCCCAAAGAACTTCAATCAATTTTGAAGTAATAAGGTAAGTTCCTATATTGTTCTATTTAGGCATCGATCAAATTAAACGACAAATGGTTGCTTTACAAGCAGACGATTACTATTTCAATTTAGGAATAACAGCTAATCTCCTTTGCAGTCGTTATACCTTTATCCATTTAGCCATGGTCAACAGCATAGTTTCTGGGTTAATGGGTTTAGCAATATGGTCATTCATACCAAAATGCTTTGCTTTCTCAATATCTTGTTTCATCGCATTTGCTGTCATAGCAATAATTGGGAGTGTTCTGTATTTTTCCAGTTTACGTATTTCTTTAGTTGCCTGATAGCCATCCAGGACTGGCATCATACAATCCATTAACACCATATCAAATGGTTGCTGCTTTATTAATTCGATTGCTTCCTGACCATTATTGGCAATCTCTACCTGCATTTTATTTAAGTGAAGTAACTTTCTAGCAACTAATTGATTAACTTTATTATCTTCAACTAACAGGATTGTTTTATTTATCAAGCTGGATTTAGCAATATCTAACTGTTCATCTGAAGTGTCATTAAGGCTATCAGACATTGCCTTGTTTACTTTATTCATTTTGACCGTAAAATAAAAGTTGCTACCTACACCTTTCTCACTTTTAACCCCAATTTTGCCATCCATCATTTGCGTGAGTTTTTGAGAAATTACCAAACCCAGCCCTGTTCCCCCGTACTCACGAGCAATGGAAGCGTTAGTTTGACTAAATGACTGGAATAACTTACTTTGTTCTTCATCCGTCATACCCACGCCAGTATCATTAACTGAACAGTATAAAATAACCTCTGATTCATCTTCTTGCTTAAGACTGATAGTTACCGTAACTTCCCCGCCAGATGCTGTAAACTTAATCGCATTATTAGTTAAATTAATAAGTATCTGCCCCAGGCGTAAAGGATCGCCCTGTAAATATTCAGGAACAGAACTATCAATATTAATCATCAACTTAATGCCATTTTCTTCAGCTTTTAGATGCACCAAGTTGTATAAATTATCAGTCACTTCTGAAATTTTAAAGGCAATAAGTTCTAAGTCTAACTTACCTGCTTCAATTTTAGAAAAATCTAAAATATCATTAATAATCCCAAGTAATAGTTTTGCTGAACTATGTGTTTTTTCAATATATTCTTTTTGTTGTTCATTTAAATCAGTGTGCAAAGCGAGATTTGTTAAACCAATAATCCCATTCATTGGTGTTCTAATTTCATGGCTCATATTAGATAAAAATTCTGATTTAGTCTGATTAGCTGATTCTGCCAAAGACTTGGCTTGTTTAAGTTCCTGTTCTACTTTTTTACGCTCGCTAATATCCCTAAAGGCAATCACAGCGCCTTTAACATTAGTATTAATAATAATCGGCATGCTGGTTATTTCGACAGGGAAACAAGCCTTAGACTTATTCCAAAAATACTCATTATCTATTTTCTGCGGTTTATTAATGTTTTCATATCCATACATTGGGCACTCTACTTCAGGATATGGCGCCCCATCTTTATAAGAGTGATGGACCATTGAGTGTAGCGATTGATTAATAAGATCTTCTTTATCCCATCCCAGCATTTTGCAGGCTGCGGGGTTAACAAAAGTCGTTTTTCCTTCTAAATCCACCCCATAAACACCATCACCCAAGGAATCCAATATTGCTGCCTGCTGTTGATTAAGCTCAATATTTTCATCTAAAGATTGATTTAACTCATTCATTGCAATGGATGCTTTTCTTAAAGAAAAGTATAAAAAAGTCAGCAAGATAATGGCTGCAATGGTGGTTGAGTATATTGCGTTTGTTAATAATTGACTTTGTATTTCCTTACGTTTAGTAATGTCATAATAGATTTCAAACGAACCAATAAACTGTTCATCTCTCATAATTGGTATATAAATTTCAGCGACATCTAAAGACAAGTTTGTACCGTCCATGCTCTTGCCACCTTTTATGGCTATTTTGGTAAAATTATTACCTTTAGCAACTATCTCCTTAAAATAGCTATTTTCATTTATATTACCGATTTCTGTTGGCACTGTTGAGAATATTATTTCACCGGTTGCTGAAAATAATCTTAATTTATATAGCTTAAAACCCTTCATCATCGCCTGCACAGTCGAATAAAAAGCTTGATTATTAAAAACATCAATAGATATTTCTTCTGTTTCTGGAATTACATGGTTTGAAAGATATATAGCCACACGACTCGCTTCTTCTTCAGTATTTTGAATTAACTGTTGTTCAAAAGAAGGATAAGTTATATAAATATTGTAGGAACTACTAATGGCTACGACTAAAAGTGCAAGAAGAAAAATATTTGTTAGAAATTTAATTTTAAACATTTACAAGTATCCTAAAGCATTAATATAGATTCATATTAGAATATCAGGTCTAGAAATAACTGACTATCACAGACTCAAGTACTATACTCTGCTTGTATTCTTTTGAAGACCATCTCTGAGATTTGTTTAACAGTGATAGAACTTATAGTTCTTGCCATCCCGAATCAGGATCGTTTCCAAAACAGTCTAGTCCCGCAAATGCCTGGTAGCTGTGCTGACAAAATCGTCCATAAAATATTGTTGGAGCATTTTCTGGCAACTCCACATCAACAATCCATTCATAAGTTTGATTAGCTTCGAGTTCTTGTGCATCAGCAGCAGTAACAGCATTTTTAATTGATTTGACTTTATCTAAGAACCCCATTTCTTGCTCCTTTAAGCATGTTGTTTTTAAATAATACTATGGACAATATAATTTATACAGTAAAGTTTTACTACAAACTAGCAAATTAATTTTACTCTTCCAAGGCCAATCAGCCCAGGAACTTACCTCCCCCCTCGGTTAGGATAGTTGACGCGGGACATTGTTGTTCACGTATTGCTGGTGGTTCACTTATTAATGATGTTTTGAGTATAAGTTATAGTGTGACTTTGCGTAGTACACTATTTGTACACCATTTGACACACATCAATCTGACAGAACCCGGTTTACCGGCTGTCAATATATCACCATAGTACAACAGACAGATAAAGCAAAAACTTGCTATACTATGAACTTCTAATCATTTAGATACATAAATGATGTCACCTGAACTAGTCAATTTTCTTTAAAGGTGTGAACTGAAATGAGTGTCGCTCTATTAATTATCACCCATGATTCAATTGGCCAAAGTTTATTAGAAACAGCAACGAATATGCTAGGTATCTGCCCAATTGCTACTGAAAACCTTTCCATAAAACGCAATTCTAATCCAGAAAAACTTTTCAAAAAAGCTCAAAGGCTTTGTCATGATATAGAACAAGGTGATGGCTTATTAATACTAACCGATATGTATGGTTCTACTCCAAGCAATATTGCGTCTCGACTATTAAAAAATAATAAACACCGGCTGATGATTTCCGGTATTAATCTTCCCATGCTTGTCAGAGTGATGAATTATCCTGAATTAAGTTTGTTTGAACTAGCGAATAAAGCAAAATCTGGTGCTCAAGAGAGTATTTTCCTGATTTTAGAAAAAGACTTATCAAATTAGCTTAATCACTTATGATCTGCTGTGAATTAGAAATAATTAATAAACTAGGCTTACATGCTCGCGCCACTGCTAAATTAGTCAAATTATTACAAGGTTATGAAAGTAAAACATCACTAAAATTCAATGAGCTATCAGCAAATGGCAAAAGCATCATGAGCGTTATGATGTTAGCTGCAGCACAAGGAAGTATTATCACATTTTATGTTGATGGTGTAGATGAACAATCCTGTATGCAAGATATTACTAAACTAATAATGAATCGCTTTGGAGAAGATGAATAAACTGCAAACTGCTTGCAAATTATAACCTTATTACCTACTATTAATATTATGGACGAACTTTTAGCATTTTATCATTCCCTTAATTTTAGCTCTGAAGAAATAGAGCTAACATTGCGATGCATTTTTCAGTTTATATTATTAAGTTCTTCTGCCGTATTTTCAGGCTCTGAAACAGCTCTATTTTCTCTTAGTCGTATTGATTTACAAAAGTTGCGCCAGTCTGGTCATAAACATTCTGAAAGCATACACGCCATGCTGGATGAACCCCGGAGATTAATTATTTCTATTTTATGTGGTAATGAAATTGTTAATATCGCCTCTGCTGTAAATATGACCTCGATTTTACTACTACTTTTTTCTGAACAGAATGTAGGCTGGTTAAATATTGTTATTATGGTACCTTTATTATTGTTAATTGGTGAAGTGACTCCCAAGACAATAGCAGTAAACTTTCCTATAAAATTTGCTTCTCGCGTCACAGCCAGAATATTACCCCGTTGGATTATTTTTATTACCCCGGTGCGTGAAGTTATTCGAGTTATTTCTGATCGGATTACCACCATGATTGTGGGCGAAAATTTTGATCGACAAAATATTCTTCAACCTGACGAGTTTAGAACCTTATTGGAAGAAGGTGAAGAAACCGGAATTATTGAAGCAACAGAACGTGTATTGATTGATAATGTACTGGAAGCATCGGAAACAGATATCTCTCGTATTATGACCCCCAGCCCTCGAATCCGTTTTCTTGATGCTGAACTTCCGGTGACCGAGTTAGTTGATCAATTTCGTAGCTTTCGCCACCCAAGAATTCCTATTTACAAAGGGCACTGGGATAATGTGATTGGCTTCCTTCATTCTGAGGACGTGTTAAAGCTAATACGTGGAGGAGGTGATCTGGAGCAATTAAGCCTTGATAGCATTCTAAAACCGGCAGATTTTGTACCACCAACAAAAAAAGTGGATGAAATGTTTGAGTACTTCCAGAGACACAATACCCGTATCGCAATTATTTTAGGCGAGTATGGAGAAGTTTTAGGCCTGGTTACCATGAAAGACGTTTTAACTTTTATCTTTGGTGAAATCAGTGGCGCGATGGAAGGCCTCGAATACTATAGTGAGGAAGATGAGAATAGTTATACCGTACCCGGAGATATGCGCTTAAGTGACTTTTATAATTTAACGAATTTTGATATTGATGATCCTGTGATGTCAACTATTGGAGGAGTTGCATTTCGTTTATTTGACCGACTTCCTAATATTGAAGACAGTACGGAACATGAAGGTTATGAATTTATAGTCAAAGAAATCCAGGGGTTGAGAATTAGTAAACTATTGGTTAGAAAAATAAATCCAGGAAACTCGGGATCAGCAAGCGATGAAGAGCTGGAAGAAGAAACAGACAATGAAACAGTGACGATAGAAAATAACCAAGAAGATAGCCACACTAATGAAGTAGCTAATGAGCTAACTTCTGAAGAATTTGTAGAAAAGACAGATGACACAACTGCTGCTGATACAACTGTTACTGATACAATAAGGGAGGATAAGTAATGGATCTCACGATTGAGTTATTTCTAATCATTTTTTTCCTCATATTAAAAGGCTTTTTTTCCGGTTCGGAAATTGCCATGGTTAATTCTGACAAATTAAAACTACGTCATCAGGCAAAATTAGGCAATAAGGGAGCCAGGCAAGTTTTAAAGTCATTTGAAAAACCCGATGTAATTCTTGGCACCACGCTTGTGGGTACCAATATTGCCACGGTTATTATCTCTACCCTGGGTGCTTTAATTTTTATTGAACTCTTTGGTTCAGCTGGTGATCTTATTTCTGTCCTGGTCTTATCACCGGTCTTATTAATCTTAGGTGAAGTTGTTCCTAAAAGTGTTTTTCAGCAAAAAGCAGATTCAATTGTCAGTTACATCATTTATATTTTACGTTTTTTTTCTTATCTGTTTTATCCATTAGTTTTTATTTTCAGTACCGTTGCACGCTTTGCAACAAAAATTGTTGGCGGTGGTGAAGCACCTCAGAATATGTTTATAACTCGTGAAGAAATTCGTGTTTTACTGGATTTATCTGAATCAGCTAGTGATCCCTCATCAATTGATCGTAAACGAATTCGTCGAATTATTCGATTTGCCGACACCACCGTTGGTGAGGCCATGATACCTTTAGCTGATGTTGTCGGCTTTAATGAAAGCAGAAATATAAAAAATGCAACTTCTCTTGTCATGAAACACGGTTTTAACCGATTACCCGTGTATCGTGGCAACATAACGAATGTCACCGGTATGTTAATGCTAGATACCTGGGATTTAATGGATCCTGATATAGAAACTAAGCCTATTAAAAACTATATTTCACCAACACTCTATTTATCACCACGGCAAACTATTGATCAGGCTCTGCCTAAACTTCAGGCAAGAAAAGATCATATGGCCGTTGTCGTTGATGAATATGGTTCAGCTATCGGTATTTTAACCATGGAAGACGTATTTGAAGAAGTCGTCGGAGAAATTGATGTTGGCTATGATTTTGACGAATACCATCCTAAACAACGAGTTTATATTATTCATGAAAATGAGCAGTCACATTTAATGAGCGGTCGTATGCCTATTTCTGAAATTAATGATATTTTATATGCAAAATTTCCAGTCGAAGAAGCACATACTATCGGTGGACTCATTAATGCTCGTTTACGTTCAATTGCAAAAAAGGGAGATAATGTAATAGAACAGGATTATCGTATTACTGTTCTGGAGGCCGATGAACGTACGGTAACTAAAGTTCGTGTTGAGCGTTTATAAATCTCACTACCGGCAAAACAAATTGATCTGTATTATTTCTTTTCAGGCTTTTGACCTTATCCAGGAAGACTGGATTCATTCCATTTCCAAGCTTCTCGCTGATAAATTTGGAGAAACTCAATAATGAATCTGTTCGATGATGACAATCAGCAAGACCACGAAAATGAAGTCGTTGATATAAATGAGGTACAAGAGTCTTTTCAAGCAGAAGAATATGACCAAAATGATTCTCAATTTACTGCCATCTATGAAGTTTTAGACAAATTAAAAAAGAAAGGCAACAAAAAGAAAATAGCCAAGCTTATTAAAGCCCTGCACCCTGCAGATATAGCCTTCCTGATTGAGTCAATTCCACTGGAAGAACACAGATACCTGGTTTGGAAAAAAGCCCCGCTTTCAATACGCGGAGAAATCCTATTTGAACTCAATGATTCCATACGTGCTCAGTTTGTAAAAAAAATGAGTGTTAGTGAGCTTGTCTATGCAACTGCTTCCATGGATTATGATGAACTCGCGGACATCCTCGAAGATATACCGGTTGTGGTTAGCCATGTGTTACTTGAATCGATGGAAACGCAGCATAGAAAGAGACTTGAATCGGTTTTATCCTTTCCTGAAGACTCTGCTGGTGGTCTAATGAACACCGATGTGGTTTCAATTCGACCTGATATCACTCTAGCAACTGTTCATGAATATTTAAGAGAAATTAAAACCTTACCGGATACAACAGACAAATTATTTGTCGTTAACCACCTTGGAATTTATCAAGGTATGTTATCTTTTTCTGAATTATTAACCAAAGATCCTAATTTAACTGTTGAATCAGTCATGAATAAAAAGGTCAAAACAATTAACTGCAATACCCACAGCAAAGAAGTTGTTTCCTTATTTGAACGTCGTGATTTGATCACTGCAGCTGTTGTAGATGATGATAATAAATTGATTGGCCGTATTACGATTGATGATGTGGTCGACCTTATCCGAGAAGAAGGTGAACATAATTTAATGGGACAAGTAGGTTTAAGTGAAGAAGAAGATATTTTTGCTCCTGTTTTACTTAGTGCCAGACGCCGCGCCACCTGGTTAGGTTTAAATTTATTAACGGCTTTAGCTGCCTCATTTGTTATTGGTCTGTTTCAGCTAACCATAGAAAAAGCCGTTGCCCTGGCTGTTTTAATGCCCATTGTTGCCAGTATGGGAGGAATAACAGGCAGCCAGACACTGACCCTGGTTATACGGGGCATGGCGCTGGGGCAATTAAATAATCAAAACTATAAACAAATGATTATTAATGAAGTTCTAGTTAGCTTAATTAATGGTGTTCTATGGGCAGTAGTACTTGCAATAATAACTGACCTCTGGTTTCAGAACCATGTATTATCAACGGTGATAGCACTTGCGATTGTAATAAATTTATTGATTGCTGCTGTTTCTGGTTTGTTTGTGCCTAAAATGATTAATTACTTTGGTGGCGATCCTGCTTTAGGTGGTAGTGTCGTATTAACTACAATTACAGATATTGTCGGTTTTTTTGCATTTCTGGGGCTAGCAACATTATTTTTAATTTGACCCGAATATTGCGTAAACAAATCTGTAATGGAATTTTACAGATCATTTAGTTTCGATATACGTTGGTAATAGCAAGAACTGCAATTGACTCATAAAACATCCAGTGTTAATAAAATAATTACTAGACTGGCTCACCATTTAACAATTCTAGAGTTCAGAGCTTATTCCAACATTTCTATACGCTTAACTTGACTATTTAATGACTGACTATCAATATAACCTATGGAGTTAGGATATTGAGATATTTTTTTAATGACCTGTTGTGAATCCTTAAGAGATTGGGGGGGAAAGACTCGACCTGAAAATCTTAACCTGGCCCAGTAGGCATTAACCTGAGATAATGACATACCATTGATTTTATTAAAGAATCGCTCTCTTAAGGCACTATTGATTGGTAGCTCATAAAGTCTAATAGGTTTTCCACTAATACTTTTTTTGCGCCCCAGATATAATTCACTTAATTGTTTTTTACTTAATTTTGATATTTCACCATCTAGATTCCCAATAATAACAATATTAGCCGAAACAGCAAATTTTGGCGTTATCAAAAAGAAGAGTAGAGCAAAAAATATATGGCGTTTATTTTTCATTAAAATATAAACTCCATCGTTAAGGTTAACACATCAACTGAAGTTGCTTTAGATTCATCAGTTGTTCCCCACCAGAGGCCATAACCATCAGATCGAATTTTTGTATGATCCCACTGAAATTTTGTAGCTACCTGAGAATGAATATCCCAACGCACACCTAATGATAGAGTACGTTGATCTAAGCGTGTCGATGTTAAAATACCCAATGTTTGATCACGTACGCTATTTAAATCTCCGGCCTGATTTCCTGTTAACGCATTCCAATCAGTTTTAGCCTGTTTTCTGGATTCTAATGGATTAATACTACTGTAGGCTACATAGGGTGTCCAATTTCCAATTCGCTTACCAAAGTTAATATAACCTGTGAGCGTGGTTCCATTTGTTACAATACTGGAACTCGTCTTTAAATAGCCAAGTTCGCCCTGTGATAACCAGGCATTATTATCATAAGAAAATCCTAATGTCGTATACTTAACTTTTGTGTCTTTAAAGCTAAGCTCCTGCAATAAATCAGATGCTTCTACAATACCAGCCGAAGCAATTTGAGTAAGACCTGCATAAAGCGACTCAAGTGCCTTAGGGTTAGTCTCTATATCCATTTCAGAATATCTTGTACGGATACGTAAATAACTTGTTTCACGTGTTAAACCAATGGTCCAGCTAGTCGATTCCATTTCGTACGAATTATCAATACCAAAAGGAAAGGTTTCCTTGGATGTTCCCCATTGAGCCTTTACTTTCCACTGAATATCTTGCTGTCCAGAAATATTATAAGATATATCTAATCCATCGATCGCATAGACAGGAATAGCAGCATAAAATTCTGTTGATGGGCGCACCCATGGATAGGCATAACCAAGATGACGGTGATCTGACATTAAAAATGCATCATAACCAACACGCCCAAAACGCAGGTTTAAATTTTCATTTGGATGATAGCCCAGGTATAACCAGTCAAGTGAATTATTTAAATTAGTTTCTTCCTGGCGTCTTATATTTAATAAGCCCATGACTTCCAATGTATTGCCATATTGAAATAATCCTTGAACGCCTATTCTACTATCCGTTAGCCATGGATCCGTTTTGATTGATGGATTATTAGCAACACCTGTAATCGGTGGCTGTGTTAATTCTCTGATAAAAGCAAGATCGTCAACATTATCCGATGTGTATGCCAGTGTGCCATAACCGCTGAGATTAAAAGTTCCATTTTGAGAACTAATAGCGAATGCATTGGCATAGACATTTATAAGAAAAACAAGAATAAATAAATTACGCATGGTTACTTTTATAAGTATTGGTTTATAATTAGTTATGGCCAGTTCTAATAGTAAATCAAAAACCTTAAAAAAACTAGTGTCCAATCCATTAGGAAGAAATATTGCTACTTGGGTTTCTCTGGGCTTAATAATTTTTTCAATGTTTGCAGGTTGGTTCACCTATTCTTTGGTTTTTTATGCTGAATTAGAAAAATCAGAGTCATTTGAAAAGCAACTAGTCCAGACGGTACAGATACAAGCTGCAGTTGGTGTGTTTGCCAATAATAAGACCATTGTTAAGGATGTTATTCAAGGTTTACTAGCCAATCCTAATATACAATGGGTCAGAATTTCTTCAAATGATGATTTTATTGAAGAGCAAGGAAAACTGATTGAGAATTCAAAACTTTCTCGCTATGCACTTTATTCTCCTGTCGATAATACCGAAATAATTGGAGAAATACATTTATTGTCTGAATACACACTGATTAATCAGGAAGCTAAAAAATATGCTTTTAACCTTGCCGGTTTTTTGATTATACAAACATTAATCCTTGCAATTGTATTATTAACATTCGTTCATTTCAAATTGACCAGCCCTATTACTCAGCTATCACTAAAAATGTCATCAATCGAAGCAGGCAATGATGTTAGACTTGAAGTGGATGAGATTCACAAAAATGATGAAATTGGTTTGCTGTGCCAAAGCGCTAATCAGTTTCTCGAGACTGCAGAAAAAGCTATTAAAAAAGCCAATAAGTTAGCACGAACCGATCCTTTAACTAAATTAAATAATCGACGCGCTTTCTTTGAATTAGCACAGTCTATTGAGCATCAAGCTAAACGTTACAAATGGCCATATTCTTTAGTCCTTATCGACATCGATTATTTTAAAAAAATCAATGATACTTATGGCCATGATATTGGTGATAATGTTTTAGTAACAATAGCAGAAACCATCACTGTTTTTATTCGAGAAGTTGATATTGCTGCTCGAATGGGTGGTGAAGAGTTTATGATTATTATGCCTGAAACATCTGCTACAGCGGCTGCAATTTTAGCTGATCGATTAAGAATACAGTTTTCTGGGTTAAAAATTCAAGCTGATAATAGTTCCATCTCAGTTACTGCAAGTTTTGGTATTGTAGATTGTGATGCAGAAAAAGAAGGCATTAGCTATTATTCTATTTTAGCCGACAAAGCTTTATACCTCGCTAAGGAAAATGGTCGCAATCGTGTTGAAGTTTATCAACACGATATAATTCAACCTTAAATATAAAGCACACTTTAATGCGTACATTATGCGCAAACATCTACATCTTGTTCCATTTTTGATATAATTTCTTTTTTATCTTAACCAGGAGCACTCATGTCTGATCAATTTGGATTTTCTTCTATAGCTATTCAAATTCCCCAAATCTTATTACCAGCAAAACAAATTGATCTGTCTAAATGGGCTGTGGTTGCTTGCGACCAGTACACTTCTCAACCTGATTACTGGGCTAGAGTAAAAGAAACAACTGATAATCAGCCATCTTCTTTGAATGTCATTTTTCCAGAAGTGTATTTGGAAGACAATGATGGAGAACAACGAATCATCAATATCAACCAAACCATGGCTGATTATTTAAATGATGGTACTTTATCTCCCTTAGCCCAACCATCCTTTGTTTTAGTGGATAGGAAAACATCACAAGTTCCTTCACGAAAAGGACTTGTTGTTAGTATTGATCTTGAAGCCTATGATTTTACCAAAGGTTCTTCCTCATTAATACGTGCTACTGAAGGTACGATTGTTGACAGACTGCCTCCTCGCATAAAGGTTCGTAAGGACGCAGATATTGAAATGCCCCATATTATGGTATTAATTGATGATCCTGATAAAACGGTTATCGAGCCTCTTTTCAATGAAGCGCTTGAAACTTTATATGACTTTGAACTAATGGAGAAAAGTGGTCATATTAAAGGCTTATTGGTTGATCAGGATAAACATCTACAGCAAGTTGCTGATGCCTTAAAAGCCCTTGCAGCTCCATCTACCTTTGCAGATAAGTATGATGCAAAAGGTCATGATGTTTTACTCTATGCTATGGGCGATGGCAATCATTCATTAGCTACGGCAAAAGCAATTTGGGAACAATTAAAAGAAGAAGCTGACGATAAAGAGGCAATCCTTTCAAGTCCTTCACGGTATGCCCTGGTAGAGTTGGTTAATATTCATGATGAAGGTTTAATTTTTGAACCCATTCATCGTGTTTTATTTGATATTGATAGCGATAACTTTTTAGATTTCTGTCAACAACCTATCGAACGTTTTAGCAGTAAAGATGCTATGTTAGGTGCAATTAAAAATATTGGTGAAACAACTGATCATATTATCCCCTTTAACGATGCAAAAGGTTATGGCTATATTAATATAGAAAATCCAAAGTTCACATTAGAACTAGCCAGTTTTGAAGATTTACTAAGCCAGTATCAACAGCAACATCCTGATGTAAAAGTAGACTTTATCCATGGTGATGATGTTGTTGATGAGCTAGGTGTTAAGGAAGGCAATATGGGGCTTTTCTTTCCACCTATATCTAAGCATAGTTTATTTAAAACCATTATTTTTGATGGCGCATTACCTAGAAAGACTTTTTCAATGGGGGAAGCGGATGAGAAGAGATTTTATATGGAAGCTCGGAAGATAAAATAGGGTAACGATCAGTTCCTTCCCCCTTTAAAGGGTGGAGGAATACTATTGAAGGTAATTATAAAACGCAAATGAAATACAAAGTTAACATTAAATGCTCATATATTTTTAATCTTTAACCGCCAACAAATCAAGAACCAATATATTCTGGCCATCAATATGCCAAATTAAATCATAATCATATATTTTTGCCCGATATTCTGATTTGATTTTTTTTGTATAGTTTGGCCTAGGATCCTGTGTTAATAATTGCTCAATAAATATTTTAATATTTGGTATGGTTCTTTCTATTTTATCAATTTTTAATAATACTCTATCTGAAAAGCTTATTTCAAATTGAGGCATGTAAATTTCTGAAAACGGATCGATAGCATCTTCAATTTTATCAGCATAGCTAATATAGGGTTTTATATCCACGATAGGTGTTTTATCTAAAAAATCTCCGCCACTAACCTCTAGTAATATTCCTTCATTATCCATTTTTATTTTTTCTAATTTAACCACAGATAATCCTAGAGGATTTGGTCTAAATGGTGAGCGGGTCGCATAAACCCCTTTTTTTTCACCATTTAATCTTGGCGGAGATACCCGGTTTTTAAACGTTTTATTAAGATGTTGATGAAAAATAAAACTTATCCATAAATGGGATACTTGTTCTAATCCTTTAACCGTGTCAAGATGATTATATGGCGCTAATAACTCTATTGTTGCTGTTGCAGAAGTAACTAAACCACTTTGTCTTGGGATGGTAAATTTTTCTTTAAAACAGGAATGGACAATGCCAATCGTGTTAAATTTAAAACTTTCCATAATCCAGAGTCCTCAACCAAAAAATATTTTTGCCTGAAAGCAAAACTAACAAAAAGCTAAGACTAAAATATTTTTGTTATTTAAGAGTCATCAACCAAAAAAATTTATTACCCGAATGCAAAACTAACAAAATAGGGCAATTAATTTTTTTGTTATTTAAGAGTTATTTTGTTTGTGGCAAATCTTCTGCTAAATCATGAGCCTGTTTTAATAAATCATTACCTGAGTCGCTTATACCCAAGCCCAGACAATTAAAATGTCCCATCTTTCGGCCATTTCTTGCTTCACTTTTACCATATAAATGTAGTTTTACATTTTCATGCGCTAAGAGTGTCCACCAGTCTGGTTCACCATTTTGCCAGATATCACCTAATAAATTAAACATAACAACCGGTGAAATAATCTCAGTGCTGCCTGCCGGTAGGCCACATAACATACGTACTTGCTGTTCAAATTGTGAACAAATACAGGCATCTAAAGTATAATGACCACTATTGTGAGGCCTTGGTGCGACTTCATTTATTAATAGTTTTCCTTGTTTTGTGTAGAAAAATTCAACGGCCAGAACACCGCAATAGTCTAATTGTTCAGCAAATCTTTTTGCTTCAGATAATGCTTGTTCCTGAATAGATTGATCTAAGGTACTCGGAACTAAGGTCGTTTCTAAAATGCCGTTAACATGGACATTTTCACCAACTGGATAAGCAGATATTTGACCATGATGTGAGCGACATAAAACAACAGATACTTCCGATGCCAGCTCAACTTTCTGCTCTAATACACAGGCGACTTGATCCATTTGATTAAAAGCTTGCAGAGCTTCATCTACATTATTAACAATTGCCTGGCCCTTGCCATCATAACCAAAAGTAGCAACTTTTAAGATTGAAGATGAATTAAGTTCAGACATCGCTTGACGTATATCATTTTCATTCTGAATTGGATAAAACTTCGCAGTAGGAAAATTATTCTCTGCCAGAAATTTTTTTTCCTGTATACGGTTTTGAGCTATTTTTACTGACTTTGCAGACGGGCGAACAATATTAGTTTGTTCCAGTACCTGTAATGTTTCCGTAGGCACATTTTCAAACTCTGTGGTAATCGCTTCACATAATTCAGACATTTGTTGTAATGCCTGTTTATCATCATAGCTGGATTTAATATGATGTTCTGCGATTCTTCCTGCTGGACTATCTGAATCAGGATCTAAAACCGCAACCCGATAACCCAGACTATGAGCAGCCATTACAAACATTCGTCCTAATTGTCCACCTCCGAGCATTCCAAGCGTTGCTCCGGGTAATATGGCTTTATCTGACATTGCATCTACTCCTAAAAAACTTTTTCGCAACAAAATTCTAAAAGCCTATGGCTGCTTATTTTATGCAGTAAAACTGTTCGCACCCGAAGGGCATAGCAAGCTATTTAATTTAATTCATAGCAATCAGACATATCAGGTATTTTAAAGTAAAAACATCCATAATTTATAAATACCAAAGCGAGTTTTTTACGCAATAAAATAAGTAGCTATAGGCTATTTTACCTAATCAGGTAACTCCATCTGATACACACTTTCTTCCTGCTCTTTTCTAAACTGCTTAATTTTATCACTGACTGTCGAGTCAGATAATGCTACCAATGATGCAGCATAAAGACCAGCATTTGCAGCACCTGCTTCACCAATTGCAAAGGTTGCTACGGGAATGCCTTTGGGCATTTGTACAATTGATAACAAAGAGTCCATACCTTTCAGATACTTTGAATTTACTGGAACACCAAGAATCGGTAAAGTTGTTTTTGCAGCCAGCATTCCAGGTAAATGCGCGGCGCCACCAGCACCCGCTATAATACACTTTAAACCCCTTGTTTCAGCCGTTTCTGCGTATTCAAATAGTAAGTCTGGAGTACGATGTGCAGAAACTACTTTTTTTTCATAGGGGACCCCCATAGCTTTTAGTTGCTGGCAAGCATTCTTCATGACATCCCAGTCACTATTGCTTCCCATAACGACACCAACTAATGGTGCTTTATTTTCTTTATTCATAAGTTTATCCATTAAAACGAAAAAAGGACGGTAAAACCGTCCTTTTAAATACCGGCTTAATAAAAAGGCCGGTAAGCTATATCAATTATGAAATTTTTGGATCTAATTCACCTGTTCCATAACGACCAAACATTGTTTCTAAGCTTGATGGCTTAATTTTTGATGCGTGACCTGCACAACCAAATGCTTCATAACGAGCTTTACAAATTTCTTTCATACCCTTGGTTGCTTCTTTTAAGAATTTACGTGGATCAAAATTTGATTTGTTATCATTAAGGTGACGTCTGATAGCACCTGTAGAAGCCATACGTAAGTCCGTATCGATATTAACTTTACGTACACCATTCTTAATACCTTCAACAATTTCTGCAACAGGAACACCATAAGTTTGTCCCATGTCACCACCATAGTTATTAATGATTTCTAACCAGTCCTGAGGAACTGAAGAAGAACCGTGCATAACTAAGTGAGTATTTGGTATACGTTTGTGAATTTCAACAATTCTATCAATTCTTAAAATATCACCTTCTGGCTCTTTTGTGAATTTGTATGCACCATGAGATGTACCAATTGCAATTGCGAGTGCATCAACACCTGTTAATTTAACAAATTCAGCGGCTTCTTCCGGATCTGTCAATAACATATCCATATCTAATTTGCCTTCTGCGCCATGGCCATCTTCTTCGCCCATTTCGCCAGTTTCTAATGAACCTAAACAACCTAATTCACCTTCAACTGAAACACCACCAGCATGTGCCATTTTTACCACTTCTTTTGTTGTTTCAACATTGTATTCAAATGAAGATGGTGTCTTACAGTCAGCCATTAAAGATCCGTCCATCATAACTGATGAAAAACCTGACTGGATTGAACGCAAACAAATTGCTGGCTCTGAACCATGATCCTGGTGCATTACAATCGGAATATGTGGATACATTTCAATTGCAGCTGAAATCAGGTGACGTAAGAACGGTTCACCTGCATAAGAACGAGCACCTGCTGAACCTTGCATAATAACTGGTGAATCAGTTTCGTCTGCCGCCTGCATAATTGCATGAACCTGCTCCATGTTGTTTACATTAAATGCAGGTAAGCCAAAATCATTTTCAGCAGCATAATCAAGCAATTCGCGTAATGAAATTAACGCCATTTTCTTCTCCTATTATTTAACACTTTATTAAGTAAATTTATGTTTATTTATTTCAATTCTTACTATTTATTGTTTAATTTAGCCAGTGATATTACAAATATCACCAATTCTAACAATTTTCATGGTATTCGTTCCACCCATAATACCATCTAAATCGCCACGGCTGATTAATACTAAATCTCCATCTTTGGCTACGCCTCTTCGTTTTAATTCATCAACGATTTCATCAATCAGCATTTTTCTATCAATACCACTGGTATCAAAGCTGACAGGCATTACGCCACGGTAGAGTGTAACTTTTCGTCGAGTATCAACATGAGAGGTAAATGCATAAATGGGTATGCCTGAACCGATTCTGGACATCCATAAGGTTGTTGCGCCCGACTCAGTTAAAGAAACAATTGCTTTTACATTTAAATGATTAGCCGTGTACATCGATGCCATTGCGATGGCTTCATCAATGAATTTAAATTTTGTATGCATTCTGTGATTTGACTCACTTGCCTGCTTTTGCTTTTCGGCTTCTTTACAAATTCTATCCATGGCGGCAATAGCTTTGTCAGGAAACTTACCCATAGCTGTTTCGCCTGAAAGCATGACCGCATCTGTTCCATCAAGAACAGCATTGGCAACGTCAAAGACTTCAGCTCTTGTCGGGATTTGATTTTCAATCATTGACTCCATCATTTGTGTCGCTGTTATGACAACACGATTCATGGTTCTTGCACGTCTGATTAAATCTTTTTGTATCGGTGGTAATGCTGCATCACCGATTTCAACGCCTAAGTCGCCACGAGCAATCATGATGGCATCAGAAGCTTCTATTATCTCATCGACACAATTTAATGCTTCGGCTCTTTCTATTTTGGCAACTATTCCACCTTTGCCGCCGGCATTTCTAAGTAATTTTCTAGCAAGGTTAATATCATCTGCACAGACTGGAAATGACACAGCTAAATAATCAGCTTCAAGTTCTGCAGCTGTAATAATATCTTCTTTATCTTTTTCACTTAAAGCTGCTGCCGATAAACCACCACCTTGAAGATTGATGCCCTTTCGATCAGATAAAGTTCCTCCAACCACAACACGCGTAAAAATTTCCTGATTATTGACATGATCAACCCAGAAAACCAGGCGGCCATCATCTAATAATAAAGTATCACCTCGTTTAACATCATCAACTAATTCTTTGTATCCAAGCCCTACTCGTTCTTTATTTCCTGCCCCAATTGCTAGCCCTGCATCAAAAATAAACGTTTCACCTTCTTTTAATTCAACAGAACCTTTCTGGAAACAATCAATTCGAATTTTTGGCCCTTGCAAGTCTGCTAAAACGCCAACTTGACGTCCATGGGCTCTGGCACGAGAACGAATTTTTTCAACACGTGCCTTATGCTCATCGCTAGAACCATGTGAGAAGTTTATTCTAACTACATCAACACCTGCTTCGATTATCTTATCCAGGATTTTTGGATCGTCCGTTGCAGGTCCAAGTGTCGCTACAATTTTTGTTCTTCTAAACATAAGTCGTCTTTTTTAAGTCCGTATGCGTATAGGTTTATTTAGCTCGGTTTTCTAACATAGCAACTGCTGGTAGTGTTTTACCTTCCAGGTATTCCAGAAACGCACCACCCGCAGTAGATATGTAACTTACTTTATCATAAATGTCATATTTCTGTATTGCAGCAATCGTGTCGCCACCACCAGCAAGACTAAATCCTTTGCTATTTGCAATTGCCATAGAAACTGTTTTTGTACCTTCGCCAAATTGGTCAAATTCAAATACACCAACAGGGCCATTCCATACTATTGTTCCTGCATTTGCAATAATTTCTGCTAGCTCTTTTGCTGAATCCGGACCAATATCAAAAATCATATCGTCATCTTCAACATCACCTGACGCTTTTAATGTTGCTTCAGCTGTTTCAGCAAATTCTTTTGCACAAACAACATCCGTCGCTATAGGAATATTAGCTCCACGCCCTTTCATTTTTTCAACTAGAGCTTTGGCAGTGTCAACTAAATCATCTTCACATAATGATTTGCCTACGTTATTTCCCATGGCTTTTAAGAAAGTGTTTGCAATACCACCGCCAACGACCAGCTGGTCAACTTTTTCTGATAAAGCTTCTAAAACGGTTAATTTAGTAGAAACTTTTGAGCCTCCAACGATAGCAACCATTGGGCGAGCCGGTTCTGCTAATGCTTTTGCTAAGCTGTCTAATTCGTTTGATAGTAAAAGACCAGCACAGGCTACGGGTGCATGAACACCAACACCATGAGTAGATGCTTGTGCACGATGAGCTGTTCCAAATGCATCCATCACGAATACATCACATAATGCTGCATACTTCTTAGCTAAATCTTCATTGTCTTTTTTCTCACCCGCATTAAAACGAACATTTTCAAATAAAACAACTTCACCATCTGCAACTTCAGGTATGCTATCTAAATAGTCTTTAACTAGACGAACAGTTTTACCCATTTTAGCTGATATATCATCTGCAATCGGTTGCATTGAATTTTCTTCATCAACTTTTCCTTCTTCAGGACGACCTCTATGTGACATTACCTGAACTTTTGCACCTGCTTTAACGCAGTGCTCAATGGTCGGCATTGATGCACTAATACGTGCATCAGATGTTACTTTGCCATCTTTTACTGGTACATTTAAATCTGCACGAATTAAAACACGCTTACCAGCTAGATCCAGATCAGTCAATTTGATAAAAGCCATAAAAAGTCCTCGATATTTTGATTGTATTTAAATTTATACCAATAAAGTCTTTAGTTTGCAGTTTGCAGTTTGCAGTTTGCAGTTAAAACATTTTAGAACTTATTGGTATAAGTTCAATTTTTTCTATAAGTGATTATTAGATGCTCCTGATTACTTTCAGAGCGAGGCGTCAAATGTGAGTTTACAAATAGTAAATGTCCATTTGACAACGAAACTCTGGAAGCAAGCAGGAGTATATAATGATTACTTTACTTAGTTACGTGCTCTACTAGGCGAAGCATGTTACAAGTATAACCATATTCATTGTCATACCATGAAACTAACTTAACGAAAGTTCCGTCTAATGCAATACCTGCGCCTGCATCAAAGATTGATGAATAACCAACGCCACGGAAGTCAGTTGAAACTACTTTCTCATCGGTATAACCAAGCGTCTTAGAAATGTCGCCATTTTCTGAAGCATCTTTCATTGCTGCACAAATTTCATCGTAAGTTGCATCATTGTTTAACTCTACGGTTAAATCAACAACAGAAACGTCTGAAGTTGGTACACGGAAAGCCATACCCGTTAACTTACCATTTAATTCAGGTAAAACAACACCAACCGCTTTAGCAGCACCAGTTGAAGATGGAATGATATTTTCTAAAATACCACGACCACCACGCCAATCTTTCATTGAAGGACCGTCAACTGTTTTTTGAGTTGCTGTAGCAGCATGAACAGTCGTCATTAAGCCACGCTTGATGCCCCACTTATCATTGATTACTTTAGCCATTGGTGCTAAACAGTTAGTTGTACATGAAGCAGCCGAAACAATTGCCTGGCCTGCATATTCATCATGGTTGACACCATATACGAACATTGGCGTACCATCTTTTGATGGAGCTGATTGGACAACTTTCTTAGCACCAGCATCAATGTGCGCCTGACAACTCTCTTCAGTTAAGAAGAAACCTGTACAATCGATGACTAAATCTGCACCAACTTCATCCCACTTTAGATCTGCCGGGTTACGCTCTGCTGTTAAGCGGATAGTATTTCCATTAACTGATAAGTTATTTCCATCTACAGAAACATCACCAGCAAAACGACCATGTACAGAATCATACTTAAGCATATAAGCTAAGTAGTCAGCTTCTAATAAATCATTAATACCAACTACTTCCATTCCTGGAAAGTCTTTTGCAATCGCACGAAAAACCATACGACCAATTCTACCAAAACCGTTAATTCCGATTTTTAACGCCATTCTTTTTTCTCCTACTTTTTAATAAATTCTTTTTGTTTTAATCCCCCTTTTGCAAAGGAGGATGCATACAATTACATAACTGATTCAGCTACTGAGACAACATTCTCTGCAGTAAAGCCAAACTCTTTGAATAATTCGCCAGCTGGTGCAGATTCACCGAAACGGTCAAGACCAATAATAGCACCATCAAAACCAATATATTTACCCCAACCGCCGGTAACGCCAGCTTCTACTACTACTCTTGCTCTTACTGCTGCTGGAAGTACTGATTCTTGATAAGCTGCATCTTGAGCTTCAAAAACATTTGTGCTTGGCATAGAGACAACACGAACATTTTTACCTTTACCAGATAATGTGCTTGCTGCTTGCATTGCAATACCAACTTCAGAACCTGTTGCAATTAAAATTACATCTGCAGTTCCTGAACAATCACTTAGTACATATCCACCTTTAGTAATATTGGCTAAAGCATCAGCATCTCTATTTTGATGATCAAGATTTTGTCTTGAGAAAATTAGACAGCTAGGGCCATCTGAATTTTCTATCGCTGAGCGCCATGCAACTGCTGATTCAACAGCATCTGCTGGACGCCAAACCTGCATATTTGGAATCATACGTAATGTTGCAATTTGTTCAACCGGTTGGTGAGTTGGACCATCTTCACCCAAACCGATAGAGTCGTGCGTATAAACAAAAATTGAACGTTGCTTCATTAAAGCTGCCATACGAAGTGCATTTCTTGCATATTCTGAGAACATTAAGAAAGTTGCACCAAATGGAATGAAACCACCATGAAGCGCCATACCATTCATCATTGCCGACATACCAAATTCACGAACACCATAGCTTAGGTAGTTACCTGAAGCATCATCCATAACAGAAACACTTTCTTTCCACGTAGTTAAGTTAGATGGAGATAAATCCGCTGAGCCGCCGAAAAATTCTGGCAATGCACCAGAGAAGCCCTGAATTGAATTTTGTGATGCTTTTCTTGATGCAATTGTTGCCGCTTCATCCGCAACCTGTTTTACAAATGCATCAGCCGTATCTGCCCAGTTTGCAGGTAAATCACCAGCCATACGACGTGTAAATTCGCTTGCTAATTCTGGATACTCTGACTGATAGCTTGCAAATATTTCATTCCATGAATTTTCTGCTTCCTGTCCCTTAGTTTTTGCATCCCAACCACTATAAACATCATCAGGAATAACAAATGGCTCATGTGACCAGCCAATATTTGCTCTTGTTGCAGCAATTTCATCATTACCTAGTGGTGCACCATGACAATCATGAGTTCCACATAAATTTGGTGAACCTTGACCAATAACCGTTTTACAACAAATCATTGTAGGACGGTCGTCAACTGAACGTGCTTCTAAAGTCGCTTGGCGAATTGCTTCTGAGTTGTGACCATCAACATCACGGATGACATGCCATCCATAAGCTTCAAAACGCTTAGGTGTATCATCAGTGAACCAACCTTCAACATGCCCATCAATAGATATACCATTGTCATCGTAATAAGCAATTAACTTACCTAAACCTAAAGTGCCCGCTAAAGAACAGGCTTCGTGAGAAATACCTTCCATCATACAACCATCACCTAAAAATGTATAAGTGAAATGGTCAACAACTTTATGGCCATCACGATTAAATTGTGCTGCTAAAGTTTTTTCTGCCAATGCCATACCGACTGCATTAGTAATACCTTGTCCTAAAGGACCTGTCGTTGTTTCTACACCTGGCGCATAACCATATTCCGGGTGTCCTGGTGTTTTAGAATGCAATTGACGGAAATTTTTTAAATCATCAATTGATAAATCGTAACCTGTTAAGTGTAATAGTGAATATATCAACATGGACCCATGTCCATTGGATAATACAAAACGGTCTCTATCAGCCCAATCTGGGTTTGATGGGTTATGTTTCATGAAATCGTTCCATAAAACTTCAGCAATTTCTGCCATGCCCATAGGTGCACCCGGGTGCCCAGAGTTAGCTTTTTGTACTGCATCCATACTTAATGCACGGATAGCATTTGCTAGATCCTTACGTTCTGCCATTCTTATCTCCTGAATTTAGGGGAAATTGTGTGTTTATACTTGTGTTAATTATTAATTTTTTAATACACAGCTAAACCATTAAATTGTTATAAGTTTTATCCTAAATATTAGTTTCAATTATTAATTCAGGCTAAAAATTATTCTGAACCACGCATTTTCACCTAATTTATACAGAACATCAACTATCTATTTACAAATTTATGCTTCTATTTAGGTATATATAAATGTTTATCATGCTTATTCATTAGGATATATTACTTTCTTAAATTACTAATTTTTATTCCTTTCATTTTTTTAGTTTATGATTCAGTGTATATAAACTCTATTTACTATGAGGGATCATTTAACCATTTTATTGAACACCCCATACTAGCTATTTGCTCCTTTGGCCCCTGAGAAGTTTCTGCAACTTGTTTCATTGCTTCATATAAATCTCTTTTCACTTCACTATTTGCTGATTCTTTTCTTGATTCATCTAGTCTGCCACGATACTGTAACTGCAATTGGCCGTTATATCCAAAAAAGTCCGGGGTACATACAGCTCCGTAATTTTTTGCGATTTCTTGAGAGCTATCAATTAAATACGGGAAATTAAATTGATATTTTTGCGCCAGTAACTTCATATTTTCAGTTGAGTCTTCTTCATAAAGCGATTGATCATTTGACATGATTGCGACGCTATTGATCCCCATAGTCTTTAAATCATTTGTATCTCTGACAATTCTATCAATGATCGCCTTCACATAAGGACAATGATTGCAGATAAACATTATCAGCAGTCCATTTTCGCCTTTACACTGTTCCAAGTTCCATATTTTTCCATCATAATCTGGTAAGTTAAAATTGATAGCTGGCTGATTAAAATCACAGACGGGTGGTTGTAGGCTAACCATAATTTACTCCATTATAAATACTGTTAATTTAAGAATTCTATCATTTAGACGATATATCATATAGTAGTTATATTATTTTATTGGTGATATTTTGGAATTATTAGTATTTAGTTTTAGTTTAGGAGGTCTGTTGTTTGCACTTATTGCAACTAATGATATCGCTGAACATATTGAATACAAAAAACGTCTCAAGAAATTATCTGTTCTACGCTTAAAACGCCAAATTGATGAGTTTGACGACTATATTGAACGTCTGGCTTTGTACTTCTTGCCTAAAGACATTAATCTTTATTGCCTTAATGAAATGCGTGCTCGTTTAGATGAAGTAGCGAATCTTGAACCTGACTACCTGCAATTAGAAGAACTTGTTGATGATGTGCAGCATCGAATAGATGATATTGCGCCAATGCAGGCTTTAAATAAACCTAAGGAAGGTTCTGAAGATCCAACAGAAGAAGAGCAGGAATCTGAAAAACCAGAAGTTAAAGCTGAAGAACAAAAGTCTGGAGAAGAATCGACTGATGCAAACTTACCTGAACTAAAACTTAAACCGATACCATCAGAAAAAGACTTAGAACATCTGGTCATTTTACTTCGTAGCTTTACGATTTATATCCGAGAAGAACAAGCTAGATCAGATTATAATAGTAATCACCAGGCAGTTATCGATCAGTTAATTGAATTTAAATATGAGTATATTTCAAGATTTTATACTGAACAGTCCAGAAATAATATAAATCTTAAGAAATATGCTCGTGCTTTAACTTATGCAAAAAAACTTCATACTTTATTAGTTATGTCCGGTTTTAATAGTGACCGTATCAAAGAAATGTCTAAAGATGTTGTTGACTTACAGGCCGAAATTAACCAGCTTAGAGGCAATGCAGAAAAAGAGGCAGAAGCAGAAGCGGAGAGAAAGCTCAAAGAAAAACGTGAGCAAGATAAAGCAAATCCGTATTAATTTGTAACCGTATTATTCCAGTAATCTTTCAGAAATATCAAAGGTATATACCCGTGACTATCCAAAAGGCTAGATTTTAGCGTTTTGAATGGGCACGGACATATATAGCCATAACACGGTTAAACACATAAATTTAACTGCTCTTACCAGGATAATCTGCGATACCAGGATTGTGATTAACATTTATTAAAGTCGGGTGGTTAATTTTTGGTAAATACAGGATATTATCTGTATCTTTATTTCTCAATATATAGTCTCTAACAACATCCCATATTAAACGACCTTTAGGTGTTCTATTAACGGTTGCCCATCCTGCTACTTTATACCTGGTATTTGGTTCAATGACATGACCATTATCTAACTTTGCATCTGTAATTCTGAAGTAGATTTTTTGACTTGGATCAATGCTATAGTCCATACCTCCAACACGAACCATGTCACCACCGGATTGCAGGTAAGGATCCGGATCAAACAAATTATCAGCAACACCTTCAAGAACACTCATTAAATCTTTACCTGTCATCTCACTAACATAGGTTTCACCGTAGGTTAATGCGCACTGGGTCATTACATCTTCCATGGTAATCCAATCACCTTTTAAGGTAGTTGTACCCCAGCGCACACCTGCAGACATGGCTACATCTGCCCCATATTCTTCCCGTAGAGCATTACAAATAATTTGATCCCAGGTGCCCATAAAGTTACCACGACGATATAAATTACGATCGGCAATAGCCAGTTTTTCAGATAAGATTTCTTCGAATGACTTGCCTAAACGTTTAGGATTATAAAATGCATCTTTACGGCGACTTTCAACTATATCTTTGGTATATTTTTGGCTTCGCATCTGCTTAATATAGGCAGACATTTCAGGATCTGGTTTTAACCAGTTAGAAATAATTGGCAGCATATGATAATCAATACTATTTAACTTGCCTTTTTGAATATCAAAGTCCATTACACCGATATATTTGCCGTTTGAGCCTGCATTAGTCACTAAACAAGTATGACCATCCACATTCTTAACTTTAACAGGTTTTGGCATACCATCATGAGTATGGCCGCCAAAAACAGCATTTAGTCCTGGAACACGTTCTGCCATTTTGATATCAACATCCATACCATTATGTGATAGAAGTACAATTGCATCAGGCTTTTCATCTTCTTTTATCTGTGCAACCAATTCTTTCATGTCTTCTTCGCGTAAGCCAAAAGACCAGTCCGGGAAAAATTCCTGAGGGTTGGCATTGCCTGTTCTTGGAAATGCCTGACCAATGATACAGATCCTAGCACCATTTACTTCTTTAATCACATATGGTCTGAAGGCATGGCCTGAATCTTCATCGTAAAGACCTGAGCCATCGTACTTTTCCACAAAAGTAGCATATGTATCACTCATTAATGAATCTTCTTTGACACGAACATTCTGTCCAATAAAGTCACCTTTAAATAATGCGACATTACTTAATACTTCATTTTCTTTATAGGTAAACTCCCAATGGCCGACCATGACATCGACACCAAGAATATTTGATGCTTCAACCATATCGACACCACGTGTCCATAAAGCCGTTCCAGAACCTTGCCACAAATCGCCGCCATCAATAGTCAAAGTGTTTTGTCTTCCACCTGCTTCGGCTCGAAGACTATCTAATAATGTTTTAATCTGAGGAAAGCCTCCCGTTTTACCATATCTTTTTGAGTCCTTTTCAAAATTAAGGTAGGTGTATACATAGGATTCTGGCGTATTTTCCTTCAGGCCCATTGCTTTTAATAATTTTTTACCAACGACATGAGGAGGTCTATTATAAGCATCACCAACACCAAGGTTTACATTCGGTTCTCTAAAATAAACGGGGTTTAGTTGTCCATGAACGTCAGTTAAATGTAGAATTCGTACATTACCTTTTTTAACTCCCCCTTTTACGGGTAGACTATAAAAACCTTTGGGCCTGGTTTGTACATTGCTACCAGCGACCAATTGTTTACTCATTAAACCTGAAACAGCTGTGGCTGTCGCCCCCAACCCCATTATTTTAATAAAGTCTCTACGATCTATCTGTGCCATCTTATTATCCAACTTGTTAATACAATTGATGCTATCTTTATCTGATTAGCCTGAAAATTGATTATTAAAAACAATATACCCGTGATATTTGGAAATGCAGCGAGTCATTTTCAAAGATTATGGGGATAGAACTAATTATTTTTAATAATCAATTTTATACTTGTTAGTAAAAAAAAGTGGAGTAGAGCAATAGTGCTCTTACCCCACTTGACTTATTTTTATTCAGCACATTAATTAATATGCAAAGGAATAATTATTTGATTTTAACTTCGTTAGACTCAGTTTTACCCGTGTTATCTGTCCATGTTAATTTAAAGGTATCACCCTTATTGCTGCCCTTAAACTTAAATGATAAGTAAGGATTTTTAGAAACCGACGCGCCCCATTCAGCATTCATTACTGACTTTCCATTATTTTCACACATAATGTTCTGAATAAAATGTGCAGGAATCATCTTGCCAGTTTTTTTGTTTTTTCTAAGACCTGTTTCCATTGGGTGCTTAATTAAAGCCTTAACAGTCACAACATCACCTTTTAATTTTGCACGTATTTTAATGCTATTTTTAGCCATTTTATTATCCTTCTTTAATTACTTTAAGACTCTGGTTGAAGACTCTTAAATCGTTATAATCAGTTATTATTAAACTATTGCTGACGCAAGTTTAACCACCACATCCACCGATTGTGACTTTAACCTCTTTATGAGCTTTGTATTGTTTACCAGCAGCATTGACAACAGCAACAACATTTGATGTTTTACCCATTTTGATACGAGTAGACGCATAGGCCTCTGTCATGTCACCAAAATTAAAAACTGCTGTTAATGGCGTACCATTCTTTTCAGTGTAAATTGAGATACTCTCAGCATCAGCAATCGTTGTTGAAATTGTTACCGGTACTACTGCGCCATTTTCCGCAATATCAGGCGCTTTAATTTTAATTGCATCAGAAGCCGTTGCGCCTGATACATCCATTGTTTTAGCCTCAAAAGCTGCCTTATTCCAGGCAGCAGAAACACTTATAGGTGTTAAAATTCCACAAGAAGCGGCAATTGCTACTGCACCTGCCCCCATTGAACTCTTCAAAAAATTTCTTCTATCTAACATGTTATTTCCTTATATTTTGTTTATAAAAAAACGATAATAATTAATACTAATTTCAGATTCTAACACAAAAATTAAAATTTGAAATATCCAGGCATTTTAAGTTCTTTTTGTGACATAGCCTGTTCATACCCAAGCTGTCCTTCCATTAAAGCTTTTTTGGCTAAAGCTTCCGCTTTATGACATTTACCAGCTTTAACAGCAGCATGGGCTTGTTTAATAAACTTAGCTGTATCACGCCACTCACCACCAACTGATGCAGCTCTTTTACGTGCATTGTCAGCATCTACAATATGTGATGCTTCTACAGTACATTTTGGTTTTTCAGCAACTTTTTCAACCCCTTTTTTTGCTTCCGTTTTCATAGCTGCTTTTTCTTCAGAAGCCTGATTCCCTGTACAGCCAACAGATGCAGCAATAAGTATGCTACAACCCATTAATAAAAATTTTTTCATTCGTAATACTCCTTGTAATATCTTCTATTCTTTAGTCTATTAGGCCTTATTTTCTAGCACTTGGCCCATTCCACTCAAGTCCATTACTCATCGCTGTCAAGAAATATTCTAAATTTCTATATTCGGGACCATGGGCTTTAAAGGCCTTAGCTCTAACCTGTTTATTACAACCAGTAAAACGTCTGTGCAAGGTACCTACTGTACCCCACTTTGAACGATATACAGGGAAGCCTGATGGATGGCCTAATGCAGGACTTAGAATTTCAGAACGCAGCTTCAAACCAGCATTTTGCATATGGCAGCTAGCACAAGAAAAATTTAATTGTCCTCGACGTTGGAAATAGAATTTTTTTCCTTCTTCATAGGCTGCTAATGCACCTGGCTCATCTTTTGGTATAACAACATTAATTTTTTTACCTCTGGCTTCATAGGCAAGATAAGCCATGATATTATTAATTGGGCCTTTCTTATACTTCATTGGTTTTTCACCATTAGCTTTTAGACAATTGTTTAAAGCTAGAGGCAAAGTCATCACCATTTTCTTTTCTTTGTCCCACATAGGATATTTGTGCTTAATTGCAGGCCCATCTGGGAAACAAGCTGTTTTAAAGGTTTTACCATTTTTAAATGGTTTTTCCCACATTGCCCGTCCTTCATCGATAAATGGCTCATAAGGAGGAAATTCTTCAATGGCTTCCCAATTTTCACGTCCGGACTTATCTATCGTATAAGCACCATTGATATAATCATTATATGGCACGTCAGGAAAACGATCCGTGAAGTATTTTTTAAATGCTTTAGCATCACTCTCTGGTGATGCACTTACTAAGGAACTAAGTCCTAATAATAATAAACCAGCTATGGTTTTAGTTGAAATATGATTCATTTTTTTTCCCTTTGTTTCATTAATCATGTTGACTTTAATTTTTACTTATAGAATTAAAGTGTGTATAAAAATTCAACAAGATCTTCTAATTGTGCAGGTGTTAAAATACTGTGCGCACCAAATGGCAACATAGATGTATCTGGGTTTTTAACCCTGGGATCATAGATTTGAGCTCTTAACTGTGCTCTATCTGGAAATCTCAACTTCATACCGACTAGTGGAGGTGCAATGGTACCGCCACTAACACCACCATTAATATGATGACAAGCGAGACAGTTGCCTAATTTACGTGTAAAAGCAATTTCCTGCCCCCGTTCTGCTGATGTTTGCTGAACACCTAATCCTGCTGCTGAAGCTGTTGTAGAGAAAAATAAGCCCCCTAATCCTAATGTTGCTGCCAGTAGTATTGTAGACTTTTTACCGACAACAGACTTAGCTAAAGATTTAGCTTGATGAATCATAAAGTCCTCCTTATTTTATTTTTATAATTCCGAGGTGCAAATATATTATGATTATATTTAAAATGATATAGGGGTTTTCCATTATGTTATTACTATATTATAAGTAAATCCACCCACTTATAAAAATAACCCTATTTAAGATTGGGTATTTTTCTACTTGATTTTTATTAAAAAACAGGAATATTTTAGTTTTTATTGTTAATAGCTAATGCTTTTAAGGTATATAATTTTAAGATCAAAAAAGGTAAAGAAATTCCTCAGTTAAATTATATTAAGGGAGATCCCCATTCTCATTAAGTCGGATAACGATTGTGCTTTCATTTTTTCCATTACTTTTGAACGGTGTGCTTCAACAGTTGATTGGGTTACATTTAAGTCAGTCGCTATGACTTTATTTCTAAGCCCTTCAACAACTTTCTTCATCACCTCTTTTTCTCTTGGGGTTAAATTTTCATACTTTTCTTCGACCTCAATTTGTGAAGACGTTATTCCCCGGTGCTGGCTATCAAACTCAATAGCACGATGCACGACATCTAACATATTCTGATTGTTGAAAGGCTTTTCAATAAAATCTACTGCACCAGCCTTGACTGCTTTTACTGCAATTGAAATATCACCGTGTCCTGTAATAATGATGATTGGCGGATGTAGTTTTTCCTGTACTAATTTTTGTTGTAGCTCTAATCCACTCATTCCTGGCATTCTGATATCGACAATTAAACAACCGGGTAAGGTCGCATCAAACTGTTCAAGGTATTCTATTGCACTAGAAAAATTTTTAACGGTTAAACCAACAGATTCCAGTAAAAGCTGAAGTGCAGTTCGTACATCATCATCATCATCAATAACGCAAACAACTTCATCATTCATATCTTTTCTCCGTGTGTTATCTCTGCTAAACCTTCACCGCTGATATTTGAACTTTGCTTATAAGGTAATTCGAAAACAAAAATTGTATGATCTAGCTCTGTAAATTCTTTTTTACCTTGTAGTAAATACAGTTCCCCCATATGTGCCTCAATAATATTCTTACAAATAGATAAGCCCAATCCCATACCCTCTGATTTATTGGAAATAAATGGCTCAAATAATTCATCAAGTACACCTTTTTCTACGCCTTTACCATTATCTTCAATGGCAACCTGGACAAAGCCATTTTGTTTTAATTTAGAATGGATTGACAATTGCCTATCTCCTGGAACATTTTTTTCTAATACTTCAAGAGCATTCTTACATAAATTTAAAATAACCTGATCAATTTGTATTGACTGACAATAGACAGGGGGTAACGAATCATCTAAATTCAGTCGTAATTTAACCTGCAACTTTTTTATTTCATGTTTTAGTAAAGTTAATACTCCTTTAACCAAATCGTTGATATTTACCCATGAATACTCTGAACTGTCCTTTTTACTCAATGAACGCAGATGCCTGATAATATTTCCCGCACGTTCTGCATGTTGGTTGGTTTTCTCCATAATATCAATTAATTGCTCTCTATCAGTATTGTCTGCTTCAATCAATTGAATCGCAGCAAAAGCATTGGTTGCAATCGCTGTTAACGGTTGGTTGAGTTCATGAGCAAGTCCAGTAGCCATTCCACCCAAGGTATTTAAGCGTGAAACATGGGATAAATCAGCACGATATTGCATATCTTTTTCTTCGATCATTTTTCTTTCACTAATATCACGAAAGACAACAACACTACCAATAGTTTGTCCCATTTGATCCTTAATTGGTGTTGAACTATATTCAACTGGAAAACTTTCACCATTTTTTTTCCAGAATACGTCATCTTCTATAAACCGGGGTTGGTTATCCATAAATGTATGATAGACTGGACAATCTTTAGACAAATGTGGAGAGCCATCTCGATGTGTGTGATGCATAATCGCATGTTGGTTTTTTTTAATAATATCTTCGCCAGTCCAACCTGTTAGTGTTTCCATTGCCTTGTTAATAAAGGTACAGTTACCATCTAAATCGACACCATAGATCCCGTCACAAACTGAATTTAATACCATATCATGACGCTGCTCTAATTCGTATTGAGTAATTCTTAATTGTTTATTTAATTGAAAGATACGAGCACTCATGATGCCAAAGATAATAAGAAATATAATTGCAGATAATAACCACTGCCAGTATTTTTCTATGGCTACGCCGAGCGTTAAATTTGTACTAAAACCATAAGGGGGGATATTCAGTTCAATAAATAGATCATGGACTTCCTGATAATCTAAAGCAACAGACCAACCACGATAGCCAAGCATCTGAAATGGTTGAAAGTTTGTCTTCATTTGTAATAATGCAACTGCAACTTCCTGGGCAAGTTCTGTTGGTGTGTGTTGTAATTTACTAAATGGCCACTCTGGATATAGTTGCGAACTTAAACGATAGGGGAACCTGGCTATCTGAGTTTCGTTAATTATTTTAAAGTCTTCCATGCTGATGGAGCCCGCTTTAGCCATTTTTTCTAAAATGCCAGTTCGAACCGTTCCGACGTCGTAATAGCCATTTTTTACCCCCATCACCACTTTATCATGAGTGCCTGCAAAAGAAATCAATGATGTGTCTTGATAAGGGTTTATTCCATTTTTATTAAGTTCTCTCCATGCCATTTGAAAACCACCTAATGATTGACCATCAACAGCTAGAAATCGTTTACCAACAATATCTTTAATTGAGTTAATATCATCTCGTCTTTTCTTAACAAAAATGACGCCACCAAAAACATTTAATAACTTACCATCGGCTTCTTTGTTAAGAGTCACTAGTCGGGAAACTCGATGTTTTACCTCCATATCAACATAAATACCTGGGTTAACCAATAGGAAGTCAATATTCTGAAAAGAAGTTTCTTCATCAACTTGCTCAAATGTTAAAGGAACAATCCTGAATTGATAATCAATCAATGTGGTATTCAAATAGTCCGCTAATGACGACCAGGTCTTTAGCGTTTCCTGTTCTCCTCGATGGCTTAATACGCCAATATTAATATCTGCCTTGGCCAAAGAGACAACCATCATAAGAATAGTCAGAAGAATGAATTTTATAATATTTAATTTCATGACTGAAGCATAGCAAAAATAGTAATCAGTTGGCAGTTGATGATTGATAGTTGATAACTGGTCGTTAAGAGTTATATTTCCTAGTTATCACTATTTGATAAGTTTGGTTTAATCCATTTTGCCATCGTTACTAACATAACTTCAGGTTTGATTGGTTTTGCAATATGATCATTCATGCCTATGGCTAGAACTTTTTCAATATCCGTTTTCATGGCATTTGCTGTCATCGCAATGATAGGTAGATCTTTATATTCAACTTGATTCCGTATTTGTCTGGTAGCATCATATCCATCCATAACCGGCATCATACAATCCATTAACACACCATCAAAATTCTGTTTCTTAAGACAAGTTAATGCTTCTTTACCATTGATTGCGGTTTCAACAGACATTCCATTCATTTTTAATAACTCAATTCCTAGTTCCAGGTTGATTTCATTATCTTCCACAAGCAAAATTTTGGCACCTTTAAGCTGTTTAATTGCATTTTGATAATTATCTGCTACCGAATCAAATGTATTATCAATTTTAAAGTCTTTCCCATGTTTTTTCAGTTTAATGGTGAAGTGAAAGGTACTGCCGATATCTTTTTCACTATCTACCCAAATCTCCCCTGCCATTAATTGTATGATGCTCTTGGAAATTGTTAAGCCCAGTCCGGTACCACCATATTGACGAGTGGTTGAGGTGTCGGCCTGAGTAAATGCATCAAATAAAGAGTTTTGCTGTTCTGGTAACATACCAAGTCCTTTATCTTGTACAGAAAAATACAAAATTACATTTTGTTCAAGTTCTTCTTTTAGCCTTACATTCAGGGTCACTGTCCCGCCAGAATGAGAAAACTTAATGGCATTACTGGCCAGGTTAACTAAAATTTGTCCGATACGCAGTGGGTCACCAATAAGGCTTTCTGGAATATTTTTTTCGACATGAACAGATAGCTGTACGCCATTTTCTTGTGCCTTTAAATGTATGACATTGATCGTATGCTCAATCACTTGTTTTATTGAAAAGCCAATTTCTTCAAGCTCTAGCTTTCCAGCTTCTATTTTAGAAAAGTCTAAAATATCATTAATAATACCCAATAGGTTTTCTGCAGAATGATTAGCCTTGGTAATATAATTTTTCTGCTTTTCATCCAGCTCGGTTTGCAAAGCCAGATGGGTCATACCCATAATCGCATTCATGGGCGTGCGGATTTCATGGCTCATATTGGCCAAAAAGATACTTTTTGTATTGGACAAACTCTCCGCTTCTAATTTCGCCTCTGTCAGTGCATTTTCTCTATTTATGTTTTCAGTAATGTCCTGAATGGCGCCATGAGCAGTGACAGGCTTGTACTTATCATCAAAATTTAACTCCGCTTTTCCAAGAACCCATTTAATTCCATCTACTGTTATGATTCGATGATGAATATTATATGGTTCACCTTTTAAAGCTAAATTCCAGGCTTCAATGACATTAGCCAAATCTTCTTTATGAATTTTTGACATGAAAGTATCAAATGAAGGTTCTTGATCTTTCGGTATTCCAAAAATTTTATACGTCTCATCAGACCAGCTAAGAATGTTAGTTTTAAAATTATAATGCCAACTACCGACATGAGCTATTGACTCGGCACGTTGCAAAGACTCCGTGCGTTCATTAACCAATTGTTCCAGTTGTTTACTATACTCATCGAGTTTACGTTCAGCCTGCTTTCGTTGAGTAACATCTCTATCCGTACCTCGATAACCAAGTAACTGACCATTATCATCAAAAATCGGCTTACCGCTAGTTTCAAATATAACCTCTCGCCCCTCTTTGCTTAAATTGATATTTTCTATGTTTGTAAAGGCTCGCCTATTAATAATAATATCAGAAAAAATTTCAGCAACTCGTTTAGCTTCATCAGGCAACATAAAATCATAGGGAGTCTTGCCAATAATTTCTTCGACTTTATATCCAAGCAAATTATTGCTATCTTCAGTAACGAAGGTATATTTACCCTCCGTATCAATTTCCCAAACCCAGTCATTTGTGCTTTCGCTAATATCACGAAAACGTTGTTCACTTTTTCGAAGTTGATCCTCAACAGCGATTTTTTCAGTTATGTCTTCAGAAATACCCAATAGATAAACTGGATTACCATGCTCATCATGAATTGCAACTTTACGGGTATGCAATAATTTTTTCCCATTGGGTGTCTCTATAGGCTCTTGCGCTATATCTTTAATTTTTCCAGAGGCTAAAACAGCTCTGTCATTTTTGGTAAAAAAGTCTGCCTGTGCTTTAGGAAAAAAGTCATAATCATTTTTTCCTAAAAGTTGTTCTCGATTGACGCCTAATAACTGTTCGCCAGCCTGGTTAAATCGAACAAAGCTCAGGTTTTTAATTTCTTTTACAAATACCATCAATGGAATGGTATCAATTAATACATTTAATTCTTTTTCGCGTGCTTTTAAATCATCATTTGCTTTTTTTATGGTCCTTGTTTGCTCTCGAACCTGTTTTCGTAAAATAACGATAAAAACAACAAATATCAGACTAATAATAACCACTATCATAAATGCTTTTAATAGCCACTTGCGCATGCCCGTTATAGGGCCTACTCCCCCAATGGCCTCGTTAACTGCCTGGTGGTATATAGAATTATTATCTTGTATCAGCATTTTCATGTGTTTATCTAATGCTTCAATCAGTAAGGGTGTTTTTAAACTTGTTTTATTGAAGGCAAAACGAACCTTAACAGGAGCAAAGACGATGGCGCTTTTTTGCAACTGAAATTTTGCGCCATAGACAGCCCCTACAAGACGGTTTACAACTGCCGCATCGACTTTACCCTCTTTGACTGCGAGCATGGCACTTTTATAATTTTCAACAATGACAAATTGATTTTTTAAAGCAAACTTTTCGTCAAGGCTCATTATCCCTTCCGGTCCGGTTGAGAAAATACCTTTATTTAAAGTTGCAATACGTTTTTCTTTTAAATCTAGTAAGGAATGTATAGGCGTATTCTGTTGTGTGTAAACCTCAGCCCAGTTATTGAAAACGTCAATAGCGTTATAGGCATATAATTTTTTTCTCTGTTCCGATACGGCTGTTGATAGAAGCAGATCAATTTCACCCTTTTCCAGTTTTTTTCTAAGCGCACTAAAACTATCTTTAACATAGACTAGATCCCAGTTCTCCTGCGCTGCAGCATATTCAATAACAGCAACAAAAATACCGGCAGGACTGCCTGATTTATCGTAATAACACATGGGTTTGTTATCAAAAATACCGACTCGAACCTTTTGCTTAACCTGTGCCATTACGGAACTTATTATGAGGAAATTAGTAAAAACCATAATAACAATTAAATTTAAAAGCTTAGCTTTGACAAAAGTATTTGTTAATTTTAGAGGCATAAGTTTAGTTTGATTTTGAGCATTAAAAATTACGTTTCAAATTTACCACATAAAGCAATGAATGTCAGGAGTTTAGTCCACTACTATTTAGTCAACTACTATTTAGTCAACTACCATGTATACTCCTGATATTTCGGCAAAAGTAGCGTCTGTTAAGGCAAATGCTGCGAGGCTTTTATATTATTGCGATGATAAATAGGTAAGACTTGTTATTGAATTGTTGGCTATGTTCCATTTGTGTATTGATATATTAATAACGCCTGTCTAAATTGACTTGCAACCAAGTAGTACCTAAATCAGAAAACTCTGTCGGTCTGCTATAAAGATTTTTTCCCATACGAATTTGTATTTTATTATAGTTTAGAAATCTTGCTATCATACGGAATCTGCTAATATGACCTTCATTATTGATAATAACATCAAGATGAACAGGATTTTTCCCTGAATCGACTGCCCAGTTTACTGTCCTGTAATCGTCTTTACCGCCAATTAATTTATTGCCCTGATACATAATCACTCTATTATTTTTCATAAATTGAAAAAAAACATTTTTTCCATGATTATTAATACCCGTCCATTTACCAATCAGCTTTTCCTTAAAGGTTTTCCTTTTAACTGGCCGTTTTTTTATAATATCCGGCTTAGGTTTTTCAATAATGGGTTCAACTTTATCAGTACTACAAGATGATAAAAGAACCAGCATTAAAATAATATTAAAACCAAGAATATATTTAATAAGCCGAAACTTAGAAAGATAATTCATTTAGAAAGATAATTCATCGTTAATTTATTGTTCAAAGGCCAAAAATAAAAGCACCGCTTACAATACTGTTTTCTTGCACGAGTATAATTTATTTTTTTGGTGCGTAAATATCGGTACAACTACCCTCTGCCACTTCTGTTGCAAAATTTAGTGTTTCTGATAAAGTTGGATGCGGGTGAATAGTTAATGCAATATCATCCATTTCTGCCCCCATTTCAATAGCTAAAGCAGCTTCTGCAATTAATTCACCGGCATTTTTACCCACAATACCCGCGCCTAACATTTGATGGCTATTTTTATCATACAATGTTTTGGTCATGCCGCCATCAGCACCCACTGACAATGCTCTGCCGCTAGCTGCCCATGGAAAAGTACCTTTCTCATATTCAACACCAGCATCTTTTAATTGTTCTTCGGTTTGACCACACCAGGCAATTTCCGGGTTAGTATAAGCAACCGATGGAATGGTTCTGGCGTCAAAATAGCGTTTATGGCCACAAATAACTTCTGCTGCAACCTTTGCTTCATGTGTTGCTTTATGCGCTAACATCGGCTGACCAACAATATCGCCAATCGCATAAATGTGATCAACATTAGTTTTTTGCTGTTTATCTACTTCAATAAAGCCATGATCATTAACAATAACACCGGCTTTATCCGCATCTATTTTTTTACCATTAGGTGAGCGACCAATTGCAACTAACACATGATCAAAGGTATCTTGTTCTGGCACTTTTCCTTTGTTTTTCTTAGAAGCACTGCCATCGAATGAACATACCAGACCATCATCTGTTGGCTCGATTGCGGTAACCATGGTATTTAGATAAATATTGGCATAGCGTTTTTTAAGTGTTCGCTCAAATCCTCTCAAAAGATCACGATCAGCCCCTGGAATTAATCCGGGACCTAATTCAACCACGGTAATTTCTGCCCCTAGCTCCTGATAAACTGTGGCCATTTCTAAACCAATAATACCGCCACCGACAACTAATAATCGTTTTGGAACAGTATTAATTTCCAATGCATCGGTAGAATCCCAAACTCGTTTATCTTGCCAGGGGATAAATGGTAATTTAGTGACTGATGAACCAGCCGCAATAATACATTGTTCAAAGCCTACTACCTGTACGTTCCCTTCACTATCAACAACTTCAATAGAATGATCAGAGGTAAATTTGCCATAGCCATTGACTATTTTAACTTTACGTTGCTTGGCTAATTGCTTTAAACCGCCAGTTAATTTGCCAACAACTTTTTCCTTGTGTTGGCGCAGCCTATCTATATCAATATCTGGTGAATTAAAGCTAACCCCTAATTCCGAAAACTCTTTTGCTTCATGCATGACTTCTGCAACATGTAAGAGCGCTTTTGATGGAATACAGCCGACATTAAGACAGACACCACCAATATTGTCGAACTTTTCAATTAAAATGACTTCTTTACCTAAATCAGCGGCTCTAAAGGCTGCTGTATAACCACCAGGCCCAGAACCTAATACCACAACCTGGGCACTAACATCAGCCTGACCTGAATATTGACTTGCTGCTGGTGCTACTTGTGCTTTTTTGGGTTCATCAACAGATTTTTTTTGCTCTTTCGTTTCGGGAGTAGTTACGGCTTCAGCACTGGCTTCAATTTCTATAATATCGCTACCTTCAGAAACTTTATCGCCTATTGCAACAAGTATTTCAGTAACCTTACCTGTTTGACTAGCAGGAATTTCCATACTAGCTTTATCAGACTCAACCGTAATTAATGAGTCATCAACTTTAATTGTATCACCCACCGAAACCATTAATTCAATGACTTCAACCTCATCAAAATCCCCGATATCAGGAACTGTTAATTTAACTTTACTCATTTATATACTCCTACTAAATTAACAATTCACGAATATCACTTAAGATTCGGCTTAAATAAGAGGTGAATGCAGCACCTTCTGCACCATCAATAACCCGGTGATCATAGGATAAAGATAAAGGACACATAAGACGAGGCTCAAACTCCTGTCCATTCCAGAGAGGGCTCATTTTCGCTTTTGACACACCTAAAATTGCAACTTCCGGAGCATTAATAATTGGTGTAAATTTGGTCCCTCCAATACCGCCAAGACTGGAAATAGTAAAACAACCGCCTTGCATATCACCTGGAGAAAGCTTTTTATCTCTAGCTTTTTTAGCGGCTTCAGAAACATCCTTAGCCAATTCACCTAAGCTCTTTTTATCAACATCTCGGACAATTGGAACAACTAAACCATCAGCAGTTGCTACTGCAACCCCAATATGACAATATTTCTTTTGAATTAACTCATGCCCATCTATCGATAATGAGGTATTAAATCTTGGGAATTTCTTTAAACCTAACGAAACTGCTTTTAGTAAAAACGCAACCATGGTTAATTTAAATCCCTGGTCAGCATAATCAACATTTGCTTTTTTTCTAAATTCTTCTAAATCAGAAATATCCGCTTCATCAAACTGTGTTACATGCGGTATATTAACCCAGTTTCGGTGCATGATTTTACCAGTCAACTTATTAATATTGTTAAGTTTTAAGTTCTCAACCTCACCCCATTGACTAAAATCAATTTCAGGCATTGGTTCAACACCTAGTGCGGCACCTGAAGATACCGGATCGGGACGGCTTAATCTTTGTTTTATATATGACTTAACATCTTCTTTGGTAATACGTCCATTTCGACCACTGCCTTTGACTTTTGACAGATCTGCGCCTAATTCACGGGCAAACTTTCTTACCGATGGCGAAGCATGTGATTTAATAAACGCTTCTGAATTAATATGTTTGGTTGGCGATGGTTTTGGTTCAATAGGTTTTGGTGGCTCTACCTTTTCTAACACTGGTTCAGGTTCTGGCTCAGGTTTAGGTGGCCTGGTAGCTGACATTAAGGCACTGACTTCTTTTGCCGTTTGCTCGTGAACTTCAGCTGCATCAATCGTTAGAATAACACTTCCTTCGCTAACCATATCACCAATATTTATTTTAATATCTTTTACCAAGCCTGCGTGACTGCTTGGTATTTCCATACTGGCTTTGTCAGATTCTACGGTAATTAATGAATCGTCTACAGCAATCGTATCACCAGCAGCGACCATTACCTCAATGACTTCAACTTCATCAAAATCACCAATATCGGGTACTTTAACTTCAATCATTGTAGCTACTCCTTATGCCTTTGCCGGGTTTAGTTTTTCACTGTCGATACCATATTTTTTTATCGCATCTTCAACTTTAACCGCAGCAATTTGCCCTTCGTCAGCGAGTGCTTTCAGAGATGCTACAACGATATTAACTGCATTTACTTCAAAATGTTTACGTAACTGAGCACGGGTATCTGAACGTCCAAAGCCATCAGTCCCTAAAACTTCATAACGCATTGGAACCCACTTTCTGATTTGCTCAGCATAAGCTTTAATATAGTCAGTTGCTGCAATCACCGGACCACGACGATCTTTTAACGATTTTTCCACATAAGACACTTTAGATTCTTTTAATGGATGTAGACGGTTCCAACGATCAATATCCTGAGCTTCTCGAGTTAATTCGTTAAAACTGGTAACACTCCAGACATCTGCATCAATTGACCAGTGTTTGTCTAATAATCTTGCCGCTTCAATTACTTCTCTTAAAATTGTACCAGAACCCATTAGTTGAACTTTCTTCCGGCGTTTACCACCACCTTGTAATAAATACATTCCTTTAATAATGCCTTCCTCAGAATCTTTTGGCATTTCAGGGTGACTATAGTTTTCATTCATAATAGTGATGTAATAAAAAACATTTTCCTGTTCTTTATTCATACGACGCATACCATCCTGAATAATAACGGCTAATTCATAAGAAAACGTTGGATCGTAAGAAACACAGTTTGGAATCGTAGCTGCCATCAGATGTGAATGTCCATCCTGATGCTGTAAACCTTCACCAGCTAAAGTAGTACGACCTGCGGTTGCCCCCATTAAGAATCCACGTGCCTGAATATCACCGGCTAACCAGGCCAAATCACCAATACGCTGGAAACCAAACATAGAATAGAAGATATAAAATGGAATCATATTCACATTATGTGAACTATAAGCGGTTGCTGCAGCTAACCATGAAGACATAGAGCCTGCTTCATTAATACCTTCTTCCAGAATTTGCCCAGACAAATCTTCCTTATAGAACATGACCTGTTCTTTATCCTGCGGCGTATATAATTGCCCGACTGAAGAGTAGATCCCCAATTGTCTAAACATTCCTTCCATACCAAAAGTTCGCGCTTCATCTGGAACGATAGGTACAGCATATTTCCCAATCTTCTTATCTCTACTGATTAAGGTAAGCAAGCGCACAAATACCATTGTGGTCGACATTTCTTTTTCGCCGGTACTTTTTAGCATCGGTTCAAAGATTGATAAGTCTGGCGTTTCAAGAGGTGCAGCGAGTCTTTGTCTAACAGGGAAAGCGCCGCCAAGTTCTTTACGTCTTTCCATCATATATTTATATTCTTCACTATCAAAACCTGGGTGATAGTATTCTGCTCGCCCTGCCTGTTCATCAGTTAGTGGAATATTGAAACGATTTTTATAGGCAATCATTTCACTCTCATCCAGTTTTTTCTGTGAGTGGGTACGCATCTGGCCTTCACCAGCAGACCCCATACCATAACCTTTCACTGTATGAGTTAAGATGACTACGGGCTGATCAACGGTTTGCGAAGCTTCATGATAGGCCGCATAAACTTTATGTGGATCATGTCCCCCTCGATTCAAACGCCAGATATCATCATCAGACATCGTTGAAACCATCGCTAATAATTCAGGGTACTTACCAAAGAAGTGTTCTCTAACATAAGCACCATCTTTTGATTTATAGTTCTGATATTCACCATCCACACATTCCATCATGCGTCGCTGTAATAAACCATCTTTGTCTTTTGCTAACAATGGATCCCAATAACTACCCCAGATAACCTTTATAACTTTCCAGCCTACGCCACGAAAGACGGATTCTAATTCCTGAATGATTTTGCCATTGCCACGAACAGGACCATCAAGGCGTTGTAAATTACAATTAATTACCCAGGTCAGATTATCCAGTTTTTCACGAGCAGCCAGAGAGATAGAACCTAAAGATTCAGGCTCATCTGTTTCACCGTCACCAAGGAAAGCCCATACTTTACGACCACGTGTATCAGACAGTCCACGATCATGTAGATACTTCATAAAACGAGCCTGATAGATCGATTGTATGGGACCAAGGCCCATTGATACCGTCGGGAACTGCCAGAAGTCAGGCATTAACCAGGGATGTGGGTAGGATGATAATCCTTTACCATCAACTTCCTGACGGAAATTATCAAGTTCTTCTTCTGATAAACGGCCTTCTAAAAATGCTCTGGCATAAACCCCCGGTGCTGAATGGCCCTGGAAATAAACCAAATCACCGGGATGATCGTGAGTACCCGCATTAAAGAAATAATTGAATCCCGTATCATATAGTGTAGAGGCCGATGCAAAACTAGCAATATGCCCCCCTAATTCTGTTGATTTACGATTAGCTTTAACAACCATGGCCGCTGCATTCCAACGAGTAAATGAACGGATTTTATGTTCCATCTCTACATGCCCCGGGATTTTAGCTTCCAGATGAGGCGGAATTGTATTTACATAAGCAGTATTGGAAGAATGTGGCAGGTGTAGTCCTGAACGCCTAACCGAATCAATCATTTGCTCAATGATAAAATGAGCCCGCTCAGGCCCATCGTTATCCAAAACACTTTCTAGTGCCTCTAACCATTCTTGCGTTTCTTGTGCGTCAATATCATTTTGTTGAATATTATTCATGCTAATACATTCCCAATCTAAAGTAATCTATATGACAGTTTTCTAATGTTACGCTATTTTTATGTAAATGCCAAATTTTCGTTACAACTTTACATACAGAAAATAAATTACTATTATTTCATACAGTTAAATATTCGAAATAGATTTACACAATTGAACACAATAAAAGAAAGGAGGAGTAGCTGTGTTTATTTTCTCAATAATAACTGCCCGAGCTACTTAAATGCATGCGTCATGCGCCCCACTTTTCAAAACAAAAATTGATGTTCTGAGCGTAGATAAAAAATAAAAAAAGCGAGTTTTATTACTCAGAAAATAAATGATGCTACTTTTGAAAATGCACCATTCATTAACTATAGATTAATTCAGCCCAACGTTTTTGCTCTTTCATTTCTTCAAGCATCCACTGCCATCTTGCAGCTGAGCCAGACTGTTTAGCTAAAATATCGTTAAACTTCTCCACTGTATTCTCAAGCCCAGCTATATATACATAAGTATTTGGCTGCTCAAGCAATTCCCAGATAGTATGAATATTTTCTTCCAATACATCACCTAGACCATGATCTTCATTATTCATCCAGGGACGCTGGCTTAGGCCAACAAAAGACTGATAAGTTTTCTGATTATAATATTGTTCTAAATCATTCAGTTGTTCATTATGATAAAGATGCTCGGCTCCATTATTGGCACCATAAAAAAGCATTACTTTTCCTAAACGGTCTGACTGGTTCTGATAAAGATGCTGAACAAAAGCGCGAAAAGGAGCAATACCCGTTCCACTACCAATCATTAATAAATTGCTATCTGGATCTTTTGGGATTTTAAAAGCATCTCCATAAGGGCCTGTTAAATTTATCTCATCGCCTTGTTTGAGATTACATAGGTAATTAGAAGCAATACCTGCTTCCTGTTCACCACTGAACTCATCTACATAGAAACAACGTCGAACACAAAGCTCAATTATCGAACTATTCTTTTTTGCAACCGTGTTTTCAGCAACAGACTGACTATTGGCAATACTATAAAGGCGAAAGTGCTGATCATGTCCAAATTCATGAGGCCCGGGAACTAATACTCCAATATTTTGACCTTCATACCATGAAAATTGTGAATCACTGAGTTGTAATTTTATACTACGCACTTCCGGACAATTCTCAGGTGTTATCCTATGTGTTTCAATGACGGTTGCCATTTGCCTATTCGAGGTATCAAAATCTTTTAAATATGTCATTTTCAAAAACCTATACTCAACATAATTGGAGATATCACAAGTACAATTATAGGCAATATGCTCAAAAATTGAACTATCTTTTCAATGAATTTCAAGCTTTTCATGATGAACAGGAAATGAAAGTTAAGTATAGATGTGACCGTGCACCCTAAGAAACATGTTAATTGATTAGTTATGTCAAACTAAAATAAGATTAATCCATCGCTACTAATTCTTAATATACATTGCATCCAATTCAGAGTTGCTCTTATTATGTGTTGCACATACGGCATATTCATAACAAATATCATTGATTATTTGTTGGGTAATCGCTAAATCAGGAGAAATTCTTTTACAACGTTTTTGAGTAGCCTTTGAAATACTTTGGCATTGCCCACCAGCCAACTTCCATACTTCAATCGTATTTTGACCATTTTTATTAACGATATCATGCTGACTGAGTTTTTGAGCAATAAAATCGGTATTGTCAATTGTTGAAAAATCTAAAGCCTGGTTTTCAGTATTAGAAGTTTTAATTTCTTTAAAGTTTTCAATAATCAAGTCTGAAATAGATTTTCCACTTTGCTCTGATGAATGCAATAATAATTGACATGCTTCCTGGCTAAGTTCAATACTATTAGGGCTGTTTTCTTTATCTTTGATTTGGTGATTAATATTGGCTTCTATTTCCTGCCTAAGCTTTTCCCAATGTTTTTTATCTAAGCAGCTTGCACACCACTTCTTAATTAAGCTAACAAACTGTGTCAAATATTGTTGACTATCGACTTTAATTTTTTCATAGAAGCTATCTAATTTTAACTTCTTAAATTTTTTAATCGCTTTATTTCTATGCTTTTCATTTTCCCACCAATCATGATTAGAAATACTTCGCTTTATCTGTTGATAAGCTGTTTCAATCTGATTTTTATTTAATTTAAAGTCATTTTTTGTCATTTTTAAACTCGAATAAATGGTTGTGAATCCTCCACAGGCTACAGGCCCGTAGCTTCAGTTAGCTTTACCTGTATTTCTTTGCTTCGAGATATTTCTCGAAGTAATTCTCAAAACCCATATCCTATACCTCATTTCAGGACTGAATACCTATATTTTGTTGTCCATACTATATGGCACTTACAGTTCCATATTGTATGGCTTCCTTTATTATAATTTTCCATGTATTTAGTTAGGAGCTCTAATTATTCTTTATTTCATTAATAAGTTTATTAAGGCTAACTTGAGCTTTTTCAAAATCAAATTTTTCTATATGTAAATTAATAGACTTCGCCAAGCTATGAAATTTACTGTTCTGAACTAATTTAGTCAGTTTCTGGCTTAGTTTAACTGCATTATAGTTACCTGAGTCAATATGTGTTTCAAGTTCAGAAATAATTGGTAAAATTTTCTCGGCGGTAATTTCTACTTGTTCAATGGTTTGTTCCAGTGATTTAACAGCTCTTTTTGAAGATTTATCTGTATCAATTATCTCGTCGTTAATTGAATCATTATTGTGCATAGAAAAGCCGAGAGTTAGGGTAAAGCTAAAGGTACTTCCAACACCTTCCTGACTTTCTACCAAGAGATCACCACCCATTAATTTAACCAGGCATTTACTGATTGATAATCCTATTCCGATTCCTTCATATTGACGAGTTGTTGATGCATCTGCTTGAGAAAAAGGCTCAAATAAATGTGAAATTTGATTTTGCTCCATACCAATACCGGTATCTTGTACTGAAAAGGTTAGTTTACATGTACTCTCTTTTAAATCAGATATTTGTACAGAAATAGTGACCTCTCCAGAGTTGGTGAATTTTACTGCATTATCGGTTAGGTTATTTAATACCTTAGACAAAAGAATCGGATCACCAATAAAAAAAGCAGTTTTATCCGTATTACATAAAAGGTTTAGTTTAAGCCCTTTTTCTTCACATCGAGTATTTAAGCGTACTAATAATTTATTCAATTCATCCTGAAGGTTAAATGGTGCTGACTTATTTTTAAGCTCTCCTGATTCTATTTTAGAAAAGTCAAAAATACTTTCGATAATTTTTAATAAGTTGTCGGCGGCATCAAGTATCTTTTCCAGATTGCTTTGTTGTTTATCATCAAGAGCAGTTTCTAATGTTAAATAAGTAAGGCCGATAATAGCATTCATTGGCGTACGAATTTCATGACTCATATTTGCAATGAATTGGTTTTTGGACTGATTTGCAGCTTCGGCCTGCTGCTTGGCAGTGAATAGTTTTTTTTCATTTTCTTTTTGTACGGTAATATCTGTTCGAATAGCTATATAGCTTTCAGCTAGTCCATCAACGCCAACAATTGGTACAATTGTCGCCGCTATCCAATAATAATTTCCATTTTTAGTCCTGTTTCTAACTTCTCCATTCCAGACATTCCCAGAAGTAATTGTTGTCCACATATTTTTAAAAAATTCTCTATTATGGTAATTAGAATTGACTAATTTATGTGTATTGCCAATTAGTTCTTCTTTAGAATATCCGCTAATGTCACAAAAGCTATCATTAGCGTAGATTATTTTTCCTTTATTATTGGTAATACTGACGATAGCATGCTGATCTAAGGCAAACTTTTGTTGCTCTAGCTGATGCTGTGCTTTTTGTTTATCTCTAAGCAGTGATGCCATTAATATGGAGAGTTTCTCCAGGCTGGTATCCTTTTCACTAATTTTATCCATACCAGCAGAAATCAATAGTTCATTGGTAGCATCACGTAATGTTGTAATAATTCGTGACTTTTTATCTGCATCTTCGCGGATTTTTTCATTGGCTTGGGTTAATTCATCCGAGCTTAAGGTGAGGCTTAAGTTTCTTAGATCTAAGTCTCGCTGATGCTGTATGTATGCTTTATCAACTTTATCTATTAGTGGTATAAATTGCTGACATAAATTGTGAATGGGCTCGGGTAATAATTGATTTTCTAATTGCTGCTGTAATAAAAGAGAAAATTCCTTTAGTTCTTGCTCTGAAGAAATTCCAAGTGTTCTTTTTAATTGTCTGCTAAGTAGCCGGTGCATTATGTTTCACTTAAATAGGTAATTGTCATTGTTTGGTTATGTAGTTTGCAATTCGTTATTGATGATAGAGGACTAATTTCTCCATAGGAATAAAAGCCGGTAACGCAGATTTTGCTTCCTAATATTTCAGTGACTGATTCGATTTCTTCATCTACCTGGTCACCCATAACCAGTTTACGACCAACACAACTAACTAGTACTGCTAAACCATTAGTATCTGTTTCTGGAAAAACTAATTGTTGTGCCGCAGTTTCTGCGCCATCAATCAAGTCATCCACACTGGCATGCATTAAACGTAGATAACCATCCGGGTTAATGTCACCTGCTAAGGTTAATGCCCCCGTATCCTCATCAACTCCTAGAATAGTGCGAATTAACCCTAGGGCAGAATGATCTTTTCCCAGCATTTCAAAGGGAAATAATAATCCGGATGCCGGTAAGTCTTTAGCATGTTCTCCCAGATATTTTTTATATACTTGTAATGCTGGCATACCATCAAGCTCATATAAAATATTGTCTTTAGAGTTTGTTACTTTACGTGCTGGGCCAAATGAGGACCATCCACCATATGAACCATAGGAAATATTCAATGAATTGCCACTCAATCCTATGGCAACAATACCATCGGATAATATTTTAGAATTTGATAATACAAATGTTTGATTAAAAGAACCATTGTCACCAGCCAGACCACCGGTTATAAGCGTTTGTTTACCTACGTGTTCCGTCACCCCTTCAATTAAGGCTGAACCATTAATATCTATTCCTTTGCCAAAGAGCAGGATCGCCTGGAGGTTTTTACCTGCCAAGGCTTGACCTATTTCAGAGCCAGCCTGTTTTGAGTGCTCCATCCGCTCTACTGGGGTATCGATTATTTTAAATGATATTTCCGTTTCAAAATGTATAGCGGTAATGACTGCTGAATGCTCAACCATATGTTTGGAATTAATTTCACCTGCTGTACTACAACCCGCAATCTGCGCTGATGGGAAGTTTTCTTTCAACTGAATAAAAAAGTCTGGTTTTGTAAAAAATTCGATACTAGCAAAAACAAGAATTAATTGAGGTTGAATATCATTTAATTCAGATACAATATTAGTATCAAAATTGGTAGAAGTAATTGTTATTTGTTTTGTTATCATTATTCATTTCCCAATCTTCATTAAGAGCGACACACTAATCTTAATATATTAACAATACCGTTGAAGTTTAATAATAAAGTATAAAGCAAAAAATTTATATTAGATAACATTCTGCTCTTCCCATAAATTAAAACCGGGTGTGTTTATCTTATCAATAAATACTTTTCCAAAAAGCAAAATATTAAACTATCAAACTTATTACAAAAATATATTTCTGCCTATCTTCCCGCCTAAGCCCCCATACCAGTAAAGCCCATAAATGCCAACGATAAAAGCCCTGCCAGCATTAGTGTTAAAGCAGCACCCTGACTTACATTGGGTATTTTTGCCAGTTCCAGTTGTTGGCGTAATCCAGCCATTAACAATAAAGCCAGAGTAAAACCCGTTCCGGCACCCAGGCTAAAAACCATACTTTGGATAAAATTATATTCACGAGATGTTTGAAATAGGGCAACACCAAGAATTGCACAGTTTGTGGTAATTAACGGTAGATAAATTCCCAGTGCCCGAAAAAGAGACGGTGTATATTTTTTCATGGTCATTTCAACCAGTTGCACCGCTGAAGCAATTACCGCTATATAACAAATCAGACGCAGGTATTCGATGTTAAAAGCCATTAATATGGCATTCACGCCATAGGCTGTTGCTGAACTAACCAGCATGACAAAGATAACAGCCAAGCCCATACTAATAGCTGTATCCTTCTTGGCAGATACACCTAAAAAAGGACAAATCCCCAAAAACATCGCCAAAACAAAATTATTTACGATAGCAGAATTTAAAAATATATAAGTAAGGGAATCAGCCTGCATCACTAGACTCCTGTCTCAAAGTAACATCCTGGTTCAAACTAATATTCTGCTTTTTTCGCATAGCTAGATAATTAAATAGTAATAACCAACTGCCTAAAACAAAAAATCCACCCGGAGGAAGAATCATAATTACCCAGGGTTGAAAATTTTCAGAAAAAAGCATCAATCCAAATAAAGAACCTGTACCTAAAATTTCTCGAACACTACCCAGGCAAAGCAGAGCAAAAGTAAAACCAGCTCCCATACCCAAAGAATTAAGCAAAACCTGAGGCAATGGTTGTTTGCTTGCATAGGCTTCTGCTCGACCAAGAATTATGCAATTGACCACGATTAATTGTATAAAAGCGCCAAGGGCATTGTATAAATCAAGACTAATGGCCTGAATGGCATAATCAACCATGGTAACGAATGTTGCAATAATAATAATATAAGAAGCAATACGAACCTGTTTGGGAATAAAATCTCTAAGCAAGGACACCAGGGCATTGGATGATAGCAAAACAAAAGTACTGGCTACCCCCATTGCTAGAGCATTTATAGCAGAATTAGTTACGGCCAGGACAGGACACATACCCAGCAACATGACAAAAACAGGGTTCTCTTTCCAAAGTCCACGCAAGAAAGTATCAGAACTTATTTGTTCATATTGATCTGTATTAGACATTGATTCCTGCTTATTATTCATGGCTTAGCTCCAAAACAGCTTTCCCTTGTTGCCCAGGCTTTCTATGCAAAACCTTACTTTGTAAAAAAGAGAGGTGCTTCATAATAATTGGTACAAATTGTTGTGCACTTTGATTCAACATCCGAGCAACAGCAGAGGAAGATATTGTGGCTCCAGAAATAGAATCGATTTCCCATAAATGACGTTTTTTTCCATGCTTAACCGAAACAATTTTATTTTTAAGCGTCCCCCAATCTTCATTAAGGCTTGTATCAAGCTCAATAAAGTTCTGTAAAAAGTCCTTATCAGATGAAATCTTATCACCTATTCCTGGCGTTTCTGCCATTTTTAAAACTTTGATTCCACGAATGCACTGACACTTCGGATCAAAGGTATACAATATTTGAATCTTATCCTGATATCCGCTAGCCTCGGCTTGTAAAGCCAATGATATGAGTTTTTCCTGTTTATTATATAGTGCATATAACGGTTTTATTTCTGCTTCACTCGATTGCTCTTGTTTTAACTGCATTAGTTCTGAAGCTGGCAAAATTTTATCTCCAGCAATAATAAACTCTTTTTTGTCACTGGCATTAACAACTAGCTCAAATAAAGCTTTATCTATCGCCTGTTGCTTGTTACTCTCAATATATGGTTTGCTCAGAGAAAAGGACATGACTACTAATAAACCTGATATGGTTGCTATCAATACTAAGGCTCTAAGCATTAACCAATCGGATGAATTATTCTTTAAATGATTAAACGCAGCCATTATTTTTTACCACTGCCAAAGACAGAAGTGCCACTGATTGATGACAATAATGGAACAAGCGCATTAGCCAGTAAAATAGCATACATAACACCCTCATTTAAACCACCGAAAAAGCGAATTAGAACGGTTAACACTCCAATAAAAATGGCATAAATCCAGACAGCACGACTGGTTAAAGGTGAACTAACCATATCGCTAGCCATAAAAACGGCACCCAGCATTAAACCACCAGAAAATAGGACAAATAATGGATTAGGGTAGTTTGGCTGATCTGTTAACACATCCCCCCATAACCAAAGCGGTAAACTTAAACATAATGCCCCTAAAATAACACCCACTGGAATACGCCAGTCGAGCATTTTTTTCACCGCCAGATAAAGTCCGCAAAGCACGATAATAATAGCAGACGTCTCACCACTTGAACCTGCAACCGTACCACTAAGTAAATCCTGCCAGGGTGTGGGAATTTGCTCAAACTTTTGCAAGGCCAAAGGCGTTGCTCCTGTAAAAGCATCGACGACCTGAGCTGTAGATTGCATTGCCGTTTGCTTAATGCTTAGCCAATTATCTATCGCTATAGGCTTCATAAATGGCATGGTCATCGTTGAAGGGATTAACTCAGTAAAGCGCCCGGATAAAAATGGTGGTGTCCAGGTAACAATGGCGCTTGGAAATGCAGCCTGTACAAAGGCACGGCCTACCAACGCAGGATTAAAAACATTATAGCCAAGACCACCAAAAAGAACCTTGCCCAGAGCTACCGAGATAAAAGCAGCAACCGCCGCCATCCATAGAGGAAAACCAGGCGGAAGACAAAGTGCCAATAAAATACCGGTAATAATGACACTTCCATCAGCGATAGTATTTGATTTTCTAGCCAACTTACAAAATAGAGATTCTGTTAGTATCGAAACAATAACACAACATACAATCAGCAATAGCACACTAAGTCCGAACGCATAAATAGCATAAGCACAAATCGGCAGCAGTGCATAGATAACCTGGTACATAATCTGGTTAACACTAATACCCAGGCGCACATGCGGTGAACTGCTTAAATTAGGAATTAATTTAAATTTGCTCATGTTGTACTTTTTTGACGGTTATTTAAGTTACTTGACTTAGCAATTCTAAAATACTGTATCAATGGTATTTGAGCGGGACACACATAAGTGCAACAACCGCATTCAAAACAATCATTCAAATGATAGTATTTCTGCATTTGTTCATAGTCACCACTACGAGCCAATAAACCCAATATTGATGGATTAAGCATCATGGGACAGGCATCAAGACAATAGCCACAGCGTATACATGGCTGGATGGGATGTTGTTGCGATTGCTTTTGCATGACCAGCATTCCAGACATAGCCTTAGTCACTGGCACATCCAGTGAAGCGATAGACATTCCCATCATTGGGCCACCCAGGATAACTTCATAAGCCTTATCTTCTAGACCGACATATTTCAGTAAAAAATCTATTGGCGTTCCTATCGGTACCAGATAATTACCCGGCCTTTGTACCGCATTACCACTCACCGTAACTACTCGTTCAATTACACCACGTCCTAAAGGTAATAATTCCCCAAGCTGTGTTAATGTGCCGACATTAAAAACACTAACACCAACAGATGATGGAAAATTACCGGGTGGCACATCACGGCCTAGCAGAGCATGAATTAACATTTTCTCTGCACCCTGAGGGTATTTTGTTTTAACGGCTTTCACCTCAATCTGATCATCACTTTTAATATGCTTTTGAATCACCTCAACTGCATCAAGTTTATTGTCTTCAATGCCAATAATAGCTTTGTCAATTTGCAGGGCTTTTTTAAGTAGGCGAATGCCTTTAAGTAAATTATCGGGCTGCTCTAGCATCAGGCGATGATCGCAGGTTAAATACGGTTCACACTCACAGCCATTGGCCACTAAGGTATCTACCTGATGTTCTGGTGGCGGCTTTAATTTCACATGGGTGGGAAATGCTGCACCACCAAGACCAACCATGCCTGAATCCTGGACATATTGAATCAGCTGTTCACTATTCGTGTCTTGCATATCATGTTTAAAGTCATAGCCCTGCTCCTGTGTATCAGCGGCAAAAACTTCCATAATAATGGTTTCAACTTTAGGTCCACGAGCACTGGGCATTAACTGGATAGACTTAATTCGGCCACTGGCAGGTGCATGTTGAGGTACAGAAAAAAAACCATCTGCTTTTGCAATGGGTTGCCCACGCACCACTTCATCACCTGCTTTAACCAGACTAATAGAAGGCTTACCTGCATGTTGAGATAATGGAATTAGCAATTGCGGTGCAAACGGCAGACGCTGAATGGGCAAATCACAAGTCAGTGCCTTAAAGTCAGGGGGGTGGATACCATGAAGAAATGTATTTTCTGAACTAAGCATTATTATTTATATTATTTGTTTAGTACTAAAAAATGAAATTTGCACTAAC
>JADGAU010000060.1 GCA_015231865.1 Gammaproteobacteria bacterium
AAGAGTCGTCAACCAAAAAATATTTTGTTATTTAAAAGTTAAAATAAAATACTGTCGATATTTGACTCCGACCCCTAACTATAGAGAATTTAATTCCGAGAATTCAAGAATGTTAAAAACTAACAAAGCCAGACAGAATATTCTTTCTTTATCGATTAAAGATAAATCTGCTTTATATTCTGCTTATATGTCATACGTAGAAGGTGGCGGTCTTTTTATTCCGACCAATAAAAATTATAAGCTAGGTGATGAAGTCTTTATGCTGTTAACTTTATTGGATGAAAAAGACAAAATACCGGTTGCTGGCAAAATTGTCTGGATTACGCCTCCCGGCTGTCAGGGAAATAAAACAGTTGGAGTTGGCGTGCAATTTGGTGATCAGGATAATGGTCAGGCAAAGAACAAGATTGAAACACATATTGCTGGTATGCCTACAGATAAAACAACACACACGATGTAAGTACAAATTGTTAGCACTATAGATTTTCTTTAATTTTAATGAAACTAATAGATTCACATTGCCATTTAAATTTAATGGACTTGTCACACTATGACGACGACATTGCTAATGTCATTGCTAATGGTAATAACAATTTTCTAAGTAAGTACCTAAATATTTCCGTTAACTTAACGACTTTCCCCAATATTTTATCTACTGCCAAAAGATTTGATGAAGTTTGGGCAACGGTTGGAATACATCCTTGTTATGATAAAGAACCTGAAACAACGGTTGAGGAATTATTTGATTTAGCCCAGCACGAAAAAGTGATCGCCATAGGAGAGTGTGGCCTTGATTACTATATGAATCATGGAAACGATCCAAAAGAAAATGATTTCCACTGGCAGAGACAGCGTTTTAGAACCCATATTCAAGCTGCAAATAAGCTTAAAATGCCCTTAATAGTCCATACCAGAGATGCGATTAAGGATACAATTTCATTGATGCAGGAAGAAAATGCACAACAAGCGGGTGGAATTATGCATTGTTATGTTGAAGACCTGGAACATGCAAAAATGGCCATGGATATGAATTTTATGATTTCATTTTCAGGTATTGTTACCTTTAAAAGTGCGAAATCTCTACAAGCCGTTGCTAAAGAAATACCAGATGAATATCTTCTGATTGAAACCGATTCACCTTATCTGGCACCGATGCCTTTTCGAGGGAAACCAAATCAACCTGCTTTTGTTTTACACGTAGCCGAATATTTAGCAGAACTTCGAGGGACAACAGTGGAACATATTGCACAAGTGACCCATGATAATTTTTCCAGGCTGTTCTTTTCTTAAACCATGAATATATTATCGATTAAAGAATCCTTAAGCCACCCTAAAATGTCAGACTATTTTCAGTCAAGTCAGCATTTTGAAAAAATTGTTAATTCAGTCCGTCAAGCGAATATCTATTTAAAAAAAAATTGTCCTGATATTATTGTGACAGAGTTTTTTTATGCCTATTCGACAAACTATGCCAGTAACCATATCTGTAATCTGGATATGCTTTTTGTTACTATGCAAAAATACCACTGTAATGCCAAAGTAATTACCTTTGTGACTAAAGAAGAAGAAAGTTATTTACATAAATTTATGGAACTTTATCCGATTGATGCCTATTTTCTTCAACCACATGGACTTGAGACAGTTATAAGTTATTTCCAACAATCGGACTTACCTTAAAAATAGTAACAAATTTAAGAATAGGAACATTAATGCCAAATTACCCAACCATAGAATCGTATATTGGTCAGACACCTTTAGTTAAATTACAAAGATTGGTACCGGATAGTTCAAATACTATTTTGGTCAAATTAGAAGGCAATAATCCGGCAGGTTCTGTTAAAGATAGGCCTGCCTTGAGTATGATTAATTTAGCAGAGCAAAAAGGTAAAATAAAACCAGGTGATACTTTAATTGAAGCAACAAGTGGTAATACGGGTATTGCTTTAGCAATGGCTGCAGCTATCAAAGGCTATAAGATGATCCTGATTATGCCAGATAATATGACTGCAGAGAGAATTGGCGCAATGAAAGCTTATGGAGCAGAGATAGTTTTAGTTCCCGCTGAGGCCAGTATGGAAGGGGCAATAGATCGTTCTCGAGAAATGGAAGATAGTGGAGTAGGAATAATCCTGGATCAGTTTGCTAATCAGGATAATCCTTATGCTCATTACAAAGGTACAGGCCCAGAAATTTGGCAACAAACTGATGGAGAAATTACACATTTTGTCAGTGCAATGGGTACTACGGGTACCATCATGGGTACGTCACGTTTTTTAAAAGAAAAATCTAAAGATATACAAATAATTGGTGTGCAACCAGAAGATGGTTCACAAATACCAGGTATACGCCGTTGGCCGCAGGAGTATTTACCTAAAATCTATTCGCCTGAAAATATTGATCAAATTATTGATGTTTCTCAACAGGAAGCGGAAGATACTACCCGGTTGTTGGCGTCTAAAGAAGGTATCTTTTGTGGGATTTCATCTGGTGGGGCGGTAGCCACTGCTCTAAAACTTGCAAAAGATTTAAATAATGCCACAATAGTCTCAATTATCTGTGATAGAGGAGATAGATATCTATCAACGGGCTTATTTAATGAATAATATCATTTATTGTGAAATAAAGTTAGATTCAAGTATAAAAATATTTACTACCACTACCCAAGTTAATACAATTAATAATAAATTATTAAGTGATAGGGATTGAGATGACAACTCAGACAAAAATCTTAGTCGTTGATGATGATGCTTTAAATAGAGCTATTTTAAGAGAATTTTTAGAAGGCAAGTTTGATTTTGATGACTGTAATGATGGACAGCAATGCATAAATTATTTAAATAGTTGTATAAAAAACGATGAAGAATTGCCTTTTCTTATCTTATTAGATGTCAATATGCCGGTAATGGATGGATTAGAAGCCTGCAGACAAATCAAGGCTAATCCTGATTTAAGCAAAATTGATGTGATTTTTATATCTGCACTTTCTTCAGCTGAAGATCGAATAAACGGCTATGAAGCCGGTTGCTTTGATTATTTTGCTAAGCCTTTTCATGAAGATGAATTATTAAGAAAGATTGAGATAGTTCAAAAAAATCAGTCAGAGCATCACAAAAAAGAAAAAAGTCTATCGGAAGCAAGGTCAACAGCCATGACGGCTATGACGAATGCCAGTGAAATAGGCGTCATTTTAAGAACGATTCAAGAATTATATAGTCTAAATACCAATGAAGATATTGTAAAAAATATCTTATCTGCGTGTAATGTTTATGGTTTAAAAGTGGTTATCACAATTGCATTGGATACACCTCATCAAGCATCAATAGCGACTCGTGGTAATGCAAAACCTATAGAAATTGAACTGATCAAATTATTACGCCAAAAAGAAGCTATTTATCACTTCGATAAACGAACCTTATTTTCTTATGGTGATACTTCTTTATTAGTGTTAAATATGCCAATTGAAGATGAAGACTTATATGGACGATTTAAAGATCACCTCGCTATTATTGTTGAAGGTGCAGAATCTCGTGTTAAGGCTATTATTGCGGAGCATAAACGTGAACAGCAAAGGGTACAATTAACGAAATTAGTTCATGTTGTTGAAGAATTAATGACTGCACTAGAAGAAGGGCAGCAAAAACAACAAATTGAACATGAAGTATTAATGAGTAACTTTATGACTAAAATTGAAGATTCATTTGCCACTCTTGGTCTAACACATGAACAAGAAGAAACTCTTGAACAATTAGTTGAAGAAACAGAAAAAGGCTCAAATGCGCTATTTGATAAAGGTGCAGAACTTCAAGAAAAATTAACATCAATTAAAATGATGTTAAGATTGGCAATCACTTAATCACTTGTTTATTAAGTGATGGAATAAATTTAAATGGCAAGAAAGCGTCGTTCAAGAATACCTTCTGAAATAATTCAAGTTCGTATTGATAAACTTAGCCATGAAGGTAAAGGCATTGCTTATCATGAAGATAAAACAATTTTTGTGTCAGACGCATTATCCGGTGAAGTTGCTACAATAAAATTTACTGATAAGCGTAAAGGCGTTTATTTTGCTGAACTAATCGAATTAATTGATTCTTCTCCCGATAGAGTAAAAGCACCTTGCCAGTTTTATCATATGTGCGGTGGTTGTAGCCTGCAACATTTAGATGTGGACAAACAAATACAACTGAAACAAGATTTGTTTTTACAAACGATGAAGCATATTGGCAAAGTTGAAGTTAAGGAACTTATCGAACCTATAATTGGTAATCGATTAGCCTATAGAACAAAGACGCGTCTGGGTGTGCGCTACGTTAATAAGAAAAATAAACTATTAATTGGTTTTAGAGAAAAGCATAGTAATTTTTTATGTGATATGAATTCATGTGAAGTTTTACATCCATCAATAGGAAAAAGGTTAGAAAGCTTTGCTGAACTAATATCTTCGCTGACTTGTCGCACTAAGATACCACAGATTGAAGTTGCCATTGGTGAAGAAAGTTGGGCAGTTATTATTCGCCACCTTGAACCTCTCATTAACAAAGATTTACAGTGTTTAATTAACTTTTCCCGACTTAAAGGCTTTCACCTGTTATTACAACCGGGGGGGCCGGATTCTATTCATTATGTTTACCCGCATCAATTGCCCCTAAATGAAGTTTTTTCATCATCCTTAAAAAAAGAGTTAGCACTAAGTTATTTTCTACCTGAGTTTAATATTAAGAATATGTTTTTACCTACTGATTTTACTCAAATTAATAGAGTAATTAATCGTCAGATGGTGCACCTTGCTCTTAGCTTATTAGATCTAGACTCGAAAGATAGATTACTTGATTTATTCTGTGGTATGGGAAACTTTAGTTTACCACTTGCACGTCAGGCAGTTTCAGTGACAGGTGTGGAAGGCAATAATGATTTAGTGATAAGAGCAAGGCTTAATGCAGAAGAAAATCAATGCGAAAATGTTAATTTTTATTGTGCTGATCTATTTAAAATATCAGGCAATGATGATTTTCGTAATCAAAAATGGGCAAAAAATTCTTACGATAAAATATTGATTGATCCTGCTAGAAGTGGAGCGATGGAAATAGTACAAAATATTGAATTATTTCATGCTAAAGTGATTCTATATGTTTCTTGTAATCCATCAACGCTTGCCAGAGATACTGAAATTCTAATACGAGATAAAGACTATCAATTGATCAAAGCAGGCGTTATGGATATGTTTCCCCATACGGCACATGTAGAATCAATTGCTTTATTTCATCATAAAACCTATAAAGCCTAATTTTGATAGCATTTGCTAATAAAAATAAAATGAAAAAAAGCTCATATTTGTTGAATAAATTGTATTTTTCTACTATAACTAAATAGGATTAAAAGTTTAGGAGTTACTTTTTTATATATGATTAAAGTATTAATTTCATTTGTTTTTATATTCATAACTATACCTGTTACTGCAGGTATGATCTTGGGAGTACATCCTTACTTGGATCATCAGTCAATCATTAAACGCTTTCAACCCCTAGCAAATTATCTTTCATTTCATTTAAACCAAGAAGTACAAATTAGAGTTGGACACACTTATGATGACCATTTACGAACCATAGGAGAAAATGAAATTGATATTGCTTACCTTGGTCCGGCAAGTTACGTAAAAATGGTTGATAACTATGGTAGAAAACCTCTTTTAGCCCGTTTAGAGGCCAAAGGTAAGCCTGTTTTTAGTGGCCATATTATTATCCGTGAAAATAGCTCAATTAGTACAATCGGTGAATTAAAAAATAAATATTTTGCTTTTGGCGATCAAAATTCGACAATGAGTAGTCTTATTCCTAAAGCGATATTAAACAAACATCATGTTTCATTAGATGAATTATCTGGATACAGACATTATAAAGGCCATAACAATGTTGCTTTAGCCGTTTTAATGGCTGATGCAGATGCCGGTGCAGTTAAAGAAGAAGTGTACGAAAAATATAAAAATAAAGGCTTAAAATCGTTAATGAAATCACCGTTAATTTCTGAACATGTTTTTGTTGCCCGGTCAAATATGTCTCCTACATTAGTGGACAAAATTAAAAGATTATTATTAGCGATGAATTCAGAAGAAAAAGTAAAACTTTATTTAAAACCCATTAAAAAAAGCCTCACAGGCCTGGTTGATGTAAAGGATGAAGACTATGATAGCCTTCGTGGGCTAATAAACTTAAAACCTGCTGCAGCTAAATAGGTTAATGATGAGTGTTGGTATCAAGACAAAATGGAAATCATACTGGTTATTTTTAATAGCTATTATGCTTATTTTGCTTGTGCCTATAACTTTGGTATTAAACAAGATTTATGACCGTGATTTAACAAATTCCAGAGAAACGACTAAACAAGAATTAAATTTGCTAAGCCATTTATCTCATAACTTATTGCAGGAAGGAGAATATGACCAAATACCTCCATTGATGGAACAATGGTTACTTGCTTATCCCAATACTCATATCATTAGTTTAAAAAGCCTAAATAATTATTTAATCTCTGAAGTTAAACAGGGTAATGCACCTGAAAAATCTATAAAGAATTCTAAAGTTATTAAATATGGCTATCACGGTGAAGCGAAATTGACTCTGACTAAGTCAATAGATTCGCTTTATCAATATTTCTACGAGTTATTTTATTATGCATTGGGAATATGGCTATTTACCGGTGTTATTACTACTTATATTATTTATAGTTTGGTTAAAAATAGAAAAGAAAACAATCGACTGGAAGAACTGGGTAGTCAATTATTTAAGACAAATCAACAGCTAATTAGAGATCAATCCTTACTGAAATCGTTAATTGATAGCATTCCGGATTTAATTTTCATTAAAGACTTTAATAGTTCTTATATGGGATGTAACAAAGCATTTGAGAAATTTTCAAAATATACCGAAGCAGAATTGATTGGTAAAACTGACAAAGAATTTGTACACAGTGAGTTATCTATTGATAATGTTAATAGTGATAAGACAATTATCAACTCAGGGAAAGCTCAGAGACATGAAGAATGGATAACTTATACTGACGGAAGTAAAGTACTTTTAGATACTCTGAGAACGCCCTATTATGATAATCAGGGACAGGTGCTCGGCTTGATTAGTATTAGCCGTGATATTACAGAAATAAAAGTCTACCAGGAACAATTGGAGTCGATGGCATTTTTAGATCCATTAACCAATTTACCTAATAGAAGAAATTTAATAGATAAAATTAATTCAGCCATTGAACATGCAGATAGAAAGTCTAATATGTTCGGTATTTGTAGCTTAGATCTCGATGGGTTTAAGGAAGTTAATGATAATTATGGACATGATATTGGGGATCAGGTATTAATTGAATTTGCATCGAGATTAAAAAATTCATTAAGAGCAGTTGATACGGTTTCCCGTTGGGGGGGGGATGAATTCTCAATTATTTACACTGATATAGAAGATGTTGAACAATGCGTTAACTTTATAGAACGTTTGCTAGAAATTTCTTTACTTCCAATTGTTATTAATAATAGAAACTTCTTTTTATCAGCAAGTATTGGATTAACGATTTATCCAAATGATAACTCTGATGCAGATACCTTGTTAAGGCATGCTGATCAGGCTATGTATGATGCAAAGATTGCTGGTAAAAATCGATATGAGTTTTTTGATCACGAGCAAAATAAAATTCTCCATGAGCATCATGAAAAACGTAATCGTATTGAGCAGGCAATTCAAGATAATGAGATGGTTTTGTATTTTCAACCCCAAATTCATCTTAAAAAAGGAGCGCCATATGGCGTAGAAGCGTTAATACGTTGGGATCATCCGGAAGATGGTATTTTGCCTCCTATTCAGTTCTTACCTTATATTGAAAATCATCATATTAATATAGATTTGGACTGGTGGGTTATTGAACAGGCCTTAAGTCAGTTACAGAAATGGTCAAAACATAATATTTATATCCATATGAGTATTAATGTAACGTCTATAACTTTTCAAAATGATCACTTTGTTGATAAATTACAAAATCTTTTTAATAAGTACTCACATGTTGTACCTGAGATGATTTCTTTTGAGCTACTTGAAACAACGGCCTTAGATAATTTAGAACAAGTCTCATTGAAGATGAAACAATGTCAAAATATGGGCGTTCAATTTAGTTTAGATGATTTTGGTACAGGCTATTCTTCACTGAGTTATGTTAGCAAGTTACCTGTGAATGTGTTAAAAATTGATCAATCCTTTATACGAAATATGCTTAATGATAAGGGGGATGAATCAATTGTTGAGGGTGTGATTAAACTTGCTGCTGTTTTTGAACATTATGTTGTAGCCGAAGGTGTTGAAACAATAGAACATGGAATAAAGTTAATGGAGATGGGCTGTCATTTTGCCCAGGGATACGCAATTGCAAAACCATTACCTGCAGACGAATTAGCTAAATGGTTAAGTTTTTACAGAGCACCTAAAGAGTGGTGTGAATTTTCACCACAAAAACAGTCTATTGGAAATTCGGTCAAAAAAAATGTGGTGTTATTTTCTAAACAGGGCTAATAAAAACAAATCTTTCTATAGCTGATGATAAATTTCATCGAGCGTTGCAGTTGTTTGGTGAACAAACATCTGATCCAAATATTCCAGTTCAGGCATGTCTTTTTTAAACTCAGCTAATTTTAGAATCAGATTGGATTTCACATGTTCAAATTCATAATTATGATGTTTGAGTTCCGTAAGGGTTTTGATATAAGCACAAAAAAGGTCTGCTGCTTTAACAATTTGTTTGTACTCCGGTTCAATTTTCTCAGACAAAATGATTGCTTCAAAGTCAGATTTAAACTCAGTCGGTAGGGCGTTTACACACATATGTTCTGCTTCGGATTCTATTTTTTTAAATTCTCTGGTTATATTCTCATTTAAGTATTTGGTTGGGTTAGGTAAGTCAGAATGTATAACTTCACTGGCTTCATGATATAAACCTATTACGGCAGCTTTAGCAGGATCTAATTGTCCGCCAAACTTTTTATTTTTGATAAGAGCCAATAAATGAGAAATAACAGCAACCTGGTGACTATGCTGGGCAATATCTTCATGTCGATGATTAAACATAAGCGACCAGCGTTTAATCAATGGCATTCTAAATATCCAGGCTAAAAATGCAGACATGACTAATTTTCCTTTATGCTTGTTTTTTCAGATGACGTGTTTTCAGTCAATCGGCCAGGTTCCTGGTTTTTTACACCATGAGGTACATGGGCAGCAGAAACATAGTTAGCAGCAGATTCTAAATGTTTGGTCTGATCATCAAAGAAAATATCAGCACCAAAAGCCCGAAGAAATTCACCTTTAGGCATGCCACCCAGGAAAAGAGTTTCATCAATTCGAATTCCCCATTCTCTTAAAGTTTTTATTACTCTTTCATGGGCAGGAGCCCCGCGAGATGTCACTAAAGCTGTACGAATTGGAGCGCTTTTTTCAGGAAAATGAGCCTGTAAAGCATGTAACATCGCTAAAAATTCTTTAAATGGGCCGGCAGACATGGGTAAATCACGTGATTCCAGTTCATGTTTATCAAATGCTTCAAGACCACCATCAGTAAAGATTCGTTCTGATTCATCAGAAAATAAGACCGCATCACCATCGAAGGCTATTCGTAGTTGGCTATTATTCTGATTAATATTTTGAGAGGGTAATAATGTTGCTGCAGCGAAACCATGAGCTAATGCTTCTGTTACATCTTTGGGATCCGCAGAGAGAAATAAATCTGAACCAAAAGCCTGAACATAACGTAAGGGAGTTTCGCCACCAGAAAATGCAGCTCGTACAATATTTAATTGATGGTGTTCAATTGAATTGAAAATTCTTAGACCAGTATCAGAATTATTTCTTGATAATAAGATGACTTCTACACGAGGCGGGCCTGATTGTTCAAATTCACGACAGCCTTTTGGATTTTCATTAAGTGCCAATAATTTTTTTACCAATGAAAAACCGATACCAGGTTTCAACAGTTCATTTTCATGCTCTAGCTGATAACGGCAGTAGGCTTCAATTCCTTGTTCAAGGTATATTTTATGGCCATCTTCAAGATTAAATAATGCTCTCGATGAGATAGCAATACATAATGTTTTATTCTCATGCATTTTAATGATAATCAGCTAATAAATTGCCTAATTCAATTCGATTACCAACCTGAAGTTGATTACTAAAATTAATCTTGTCTTGTTCAAATAAAAGAATCACGGTTGAACCCATATTAAACCTGCCCATTTCTTCACATTGAGACAATGAAACATTACCTTTGTCATAGGTCCATTTTTGAATAAAACGTTTGCTTGGCGGCGTCACTTCACCATGCCAAACATTCTCAATACTTGAAACAAAAATGGCACCTACTTCAATAAGAGCCATTTTTCCAACTTCTGTAGAAAATATATTGATAACACGTTCATTTCTTGCAAATAGTCGGGGAATGGTCTGAACGGATGCCTGGTTAACACTAAATAAGTCCCCAGGCACATGAATCATTTGCTCTAAGTTCCCAGCGATTGGCATGTGGATTCGATGATAATCTCTTGGAGACAAATAAATTGTACAAAAACTGCCTGATTTAAATGTTCGGGTCAGTTCAGGATCTCCAGCCAATAATTCAGTTAAAGTATATTTTTGACCTTTAGCCTGAATTAATTTTTCATCATTAATAGTGCCAAACTCACTTAATTCACCATCAACAGGTGATGTTAATTGATTTTCTCTCACAGATAAATCGCGGCAGGCAGGGTTTAATGCTCTGGTAAAAAACTGATTAAAATCCATAAAGTCTTCTCTATCAAGAATCGCTTCATACATATTGACATCAAAGGCTTTAATAAATAATTCAATTTGTTTATCTTTAAATGTTGGATTTTTTATCCGCATAAAACGGTACATTAATGCGGATAATATGTGCTTTGGCAGCAGATAAAAAGGAAGTGTTTTAATATGGTTTAATGTGTTTTCTTGCATTTTTTTTAGATTCTTTTTAAATGAACTAATATGGAGTAGAATACGTGTTTCAATAATTTATGCTTCATTATAGCATGTGCCAAAATAAGAAATTAAGGGATATTTTATGTTTAATAAGGAAATGACCATTGCCGGTTATGACGATGAAATTGCTATTGCGATTTCTAATGAAGAAAAACGCCAGGAAGAACATATAGAATTAATCGCTTCAGAAAACTATACCAGCCCGAGAGTTATGGAAGCACAAGGTACCGTGTTAACCAACAAATATGCCGAAGGATATCCTTATAAGCGTTATTATGGTGGCTGTGAAAATGTTGATGTTGTAGAACAATTAGCAATCGATCGCGTAAAAGAGTTGTTTGGTGCAGATTATGCGAATGTTCAGCCTCACTCTGGTTCGCAAGCAAACGCTGCAGTTTATTTTGCTTTGTTAGAAGCTGGGGATACCGTTCTTGGTATGAGTCTGGCTCATGGTGGACATTTAACTCATGGTGCTAAAGTAAGCTTCTCAGGTAAACTTTTTAATGCTGTTCAATATGGATTAAATGAAGAAACCGGCGAAATTGACTATGAAGAAGTTGACCGTCTGGCTCAAGAACATAAGCCTAAAATGATTATTGCCGGCTTTAGTGCTTATTCAAGAGTCGTTGACTGGCAAAGATTTAGAGATATTGCTGATTCGATTGGTGCTTATTTAATGGTCGATATGGCTCATGTTGCTGGTTTGGTTGCTACAGGTGTCTATCCTAACCCAGTACAAATTGCGGATGTAACAACCTCAACCACACATAAAACCTTACGTGGTCCAAGAGGGGGGATTATTTTAGCAAAGTCGAATCCTGAATTAGAGAAAAAATTTAATTCCTTAGTTTTCCCTGGTACTCAAGGCGGACCTTTAATGCATGTTATTGCTGCTAAGGCAGTTGCCTTTAAAGAAGCAATGGAAGATGACTATAAAGTCTATCAGCAACAAGTTGTTAATAATGCTAAAGCAATGGCTAATGTCATGATTGAACGAGGTTATGATGTTGTTTCCGGCGGCACAGACAACCATCTTTTATTGGTCAGTTTAATTTCTAAAAACTTAACCGGTAAGGCAGCAGATGCGGCTTTAGGTGCTGCTAATATTACGGTTAATAAAAATTCAGTCCCCAATGATCCACAATCACCTTTTGTTACCAGTGGTATTCGTATTGGTACTCCTGCTATTACAACACGTGGTTTTAATGAACTGGAAAGTTCTGAATTAGCCGGCTGGATTTGTGATATTTTGGATGAGTTAGCGCAACTTGACGATCCAATGGCGTTTGATGATTTAGAGGTTATTTCTGTGGTTAAGCATAAAGTGCTTGATATATGCCATCGTTTGCCTGTTTATAAGTAATTAATTTCTTCCTCCTTCAAAGGGGGAGGAGCTTTAAAAACTCATGTTCTGTCCATTCTGCAATGCTCCAGAAACCAAGGTCGTAGACTCCAGATTGTCTAACGAAGGCACTTCTGTACGCCGACGTCGTGAATGTCTAACTTGCAATGAACGTTTCACTACCTTTGAAACGGTTGAACTAAATATGCCTCACGTTGTTAAAAGTGATGGTTCCAGAGTCGCTTTTGATTTAGAAAAATTAAGAAGGGGACTATTAAAAGCTTTAGAAAAACGTCCTGTAAGCATGGATAAGATTGATGATGCGATGCAAATTGTCATTAAAAAGACTCGATTATCAGGCGAGCGTGAAATAGAAAGTAAGCAAATTGGAGAATGGGTTATGAATGAGTTAAGAGCCATGGATCATGTTGCTTATGTTCGCTTTGCATCTGTTTACCGAAGCTTTCAGGATCTGGATGAGTTTAAAAATGAAATTGAAAAGTTGATCCAGGTTTCATAAAGCTTTTGTGCCTTAACCGTATTGCATTATGTACCGCAACTATCAATAAATACCATCAAATTTAATGTTTAAAGATCAGGATATTTCTTATATGCTTCGGGCCATTAATCTGGCTAAAAAAGCTTGGTATCTTACTGATCCAAATCCTCGTGTTGGCTGTGTTATTGCTAAAAATAATCAAATTATTGGTGAAGGCTTTCATATCAAGGCAGGAGGGCCTCATGCCGAGATTCATGCTATTCGGGCTGCCCAAGAGAATGGATATTCAGTTAAAGGCGCAACGGCCTATGTAAGTCTCGAGCCATGTAGCCATCATGGAAAAACACCTCCTTGTTGTGATGCACTCATTGAAAATGGTATTAGTCGAGTCGTTGTCGCAATGACTGATCCAAACCCATTAGTTTCTGGTAAAGGTATTGAACGTTTAAAAAAAGCGGGTGTTGAGGTTGATGTTGGTCTATTAGAAAAAGATGCACGAGATCTGAATCCGGAATTTCTATATAAAATGAAATATTCTAAACCCTATATACGCTGTAAAATGGGCATGAGTCTTGATGGCAGAACGGCTATGGCAAGTGGCGAAAGTCAATGGATTACCAGTTCTGATTCTCGTTTGGATGTTCAACGTATAAGAGCAGAAAGTTCGGCAATTTTAACGGGTATAGGCACTGTTTTAGCGGATAATCCTAGTATGAATGTTCGTGAAAATATTTATACTGCATCTGCTGATAATGAAATTAGACAACCAGAAAAGTTAATTATGGATTCTCAATTAAGAATACCTATTGATGCAAAAATCTTAGCACTACCTGAACTTGTTACCGTTTTTACTTCTAGTAAGCAATTATTTAATGATAAATCTATTAAGCTTAGAGATATGGGCGTTAGAATCATCAGTCTTAATGAAGCAGATTATGGCTTAGATTTAAATCAGCTAATGGATGAACTTTCTTCAATGTCACACAATAGCGTCTTATTAGAGTCTGGGAAATCCTTAGCAGGGTCGCTTTTAAGTGAAAAACTAGTCAATGAAATCGTTCTTTATATCGCCCCTACATTATTAGGAAATGAAGCAAGAGGTTTGTTTGATCTTCCTCAACTGCAATTTCTTAAAGATGCTCCGAAATTATCAATCAAGGATTTGCGCCAGATTGGCCCGGATATTAGAATAATTGCAACATTGTTGTAGATCGATATAAGGGACTGTATAGGCTCACAATTTTTATAATTAAAATATAAGCTATCTTCATTTTACCATCTAACTTATCCCAACCATTAAACGACGATTATGATTACAAAATTATCATTTATTATATTATCTTTACTAATGTTAAACAGTAAAGCTGCTGAACATGCCGTTATTTTACAATATCATCACATATCTGATTCAACACCGGCAATCACAAGTACATCTCCTGAATTATTTTTATGGCAAGTTAATTATTTACATGAACAGGGTTATCAAATTTTACCGCTAACTAAAGTTATTGATGCGATACAAAGAAAACAACAATTACCTTCAAAATCAGTGGTTCTTACTTTTGATGATTCTTATGAATCCATTTATTCAAATGCCTACCCAATTCTTAAAGAAAAGAATTGGCCATTTGCAATTTTTATTGATACAGACGGTGTCGGCAAAAACAAAATGCATTTAAATTGGCAACAAATTCGTGAGATGAAAGCAAATGGTGCTGAAATATTAAATCATTCTCATAGTCATACACATTTTGTTCGTCAACAATCAGATGAAAATAAACAACAATGGCTGCAAAGGATACGTAAAGAGATTAATTTGGCACAATCAATCATCAAAAGAGAAACAGGAAGTGATGATAAAATTATTGCTTATCCTTTTGGAGAATATTCTCTTGAGATTATTGATTTGATTGAATCTATGGGCTTTGTTGGAGTTGGTCAGCAGTCGGGACCTTTTGGCTATAATATGCCTGATAGTATCGTTCCGCGTTATCCTATGGGGGCTTATTTTGGTAAGCCGGCATCTTTTATGCAAAAGCTTAATACCTTGCCAATGCCTTTAAAAAACTATCCAAAGGTTGAACCAGTACAACTACAAAATTTTAATCCAGCATTAGCTTTAGATTTTAAACTCGATAATGAAGGTCAAAAACGGAAATTATTAAATCAATTTCAATGTTATTTTGGCGCCAATAAAACCAATATATCCTGGTCTGAGATTGATAATAAAGCTTTAACGGCAAATGTTCGCGCCACTAATAATATTCCAATTGCTCGCTCAAGATATAATTGTACTTTACCGGTGAAGGGTTTTAATCCAGAAGTAACCCCAAAAGAAGATGTCAACAATAAAACCTATTATTGGTATAGTCAGTTATGGATTAGACCTAAAAAAGTCTCCGCAGATTATCATGAGATTCACTGGTATAACGAGTAAGATAAAACGGAAGTATTCGATGAGAGGTGTAGTCTAAAATAGGTATATTATGAAATTCTAATATAGTGTATGATTCTCACCTTTTCGATTATATGGATTTAAGATAATGAGAAATACACAGCGCTTTTTTAAAACTATTTTATCATCAACAGGCTTATTGTTAGCTTACTTAAATGTTAATGCTGCTTATGCTTATTATCCTGAACAAGCTAATTATCCTTCCCCTTATTACAACTATTCTTATCAGCCTCAATACTATCCGGTTCCATACCAATATCAACCTTATCAAGCTTATCAACCTAATTATTATCCGCAAACACCTGAAGAGTATCATCATCAGGAATATGACACTTCTATCGATACGGAAAAGGAAACAGAAATAGAACAAACAAATATCAATAATATTCATGAAAATACTACGAGCAAAAAGGAAACTACTACCAGCAAAAAAGAAACTACTTCTGAAAATATTGTTCTTGAACATGACAGCAAAGCCATTAAGAAAATTAATAAAGCAAATAATGGCAAGGTCAATAAAGGAAAATTGGAATTTATCAATAAAATTTTACCCATAATTATTGCTGAAAATATTAAAATTAAAAATGACAGACTTCAATTGAAAGATTTGACCGATAATGTCGAGAATTTTTCAGATTTAAATAAAGCGGATCAATTATGGCTAAAAAAGTTAGCAAAAGAATATAAATTATCGATCACTAAAAATAATTATAAAATACGACGTAAACAATTATTAAATCGTGTCAATACGATTAATCCTGCGGTTGCGATGTCACAAGCCGCCATAGAATCCGGTTGGGGAAAGTCTCGGTTTACTAAAGAAGCGAATAACATTTTTGGTATCTGGACTTATAACGATGCAGAAGGTTTAAAACCTAAAAATAGAGATCCGGATAAAAAGCATTTTGTACGTGTATTTAATGATTTAAATGAGTCAGTGTCAATTTACATGAATAATTTAAACACTCATCCAGCTTATAAAAAACTTAGAGATATTCGTGCTGAATTAGAAGAAACTCAACAAGCTGCATGTGATGCAGGTATGATAGAACAGGCAAATGGACTGGAAAAATATTCAGCTATTGGTGATAAGTATATTGAACTGGTCAATAAAGTTATTAAGCAAAATGATTTAATCTCATTAAGCCAGGCGACAATACAAGAATTAAATGCAGAAGAAATGGTCAGAAATTTTTAGAAACTTCTGACGGCAGGTTTTTACTGTATTTTGCTTTTTAAAGAGGGAGTGGAGACAACGCAGTATTATAATGGATTAATAAGCATGGTTGATTAATCTATTACTCGGGTCGTACTCCATCTCCCCGTAAATATGTAACTTTGATCAAGTGACTCTGATCAATAGCTATCAAGTTAAAAGCTATCAAGTTAAAAAAGTAAAAATTTAAGCTTCGCCCTGTTTTTCTTTAATTTCGTCAAGGGTTTTGCAATCGATACATTGCGTTGCTGTTGGTCTTGCTTCCATACGTTTGATACCAATTTCAACACCACAAGTTTCGCAAAAACCATAATCATCTTCATCAAGGTCATCTAAGGACTCATCAATTTTCTTGATTAATTTACGTTCTCTATCACGTGTTCTAAGCTCTAATGCAAACTCTTCTTCCTGGGAAGCCCGATCATTAGGATCTGGGAAATTGCTAACATCTTCTTTTAAATGAGAAACTGTTTTATTGACCTCATCTCTTAATTCAGATTTCCAGTTTTGTAAAATCTGTCTGAAATGAGCTTTTTGATCCGAATTCATGTATTCCTCACCGTCCTTAGCTTCATAAGGGGTGAATTTTCCATTGTTTTTAATATCTGACATTACATTTTCCTAAAAATAAACTGTAATAACATTTCTTCAGTTGTAAAAAAAAAATTAACCACTATTTCTTGTGAATGTTACTTATAAATTTTGACAAGTTTTAATAAAAACATGACAAATTTCAAGTGTAAATAAAAGAAAGCGCACATTATATCCTTATTGAGGTATATGCGCTAGAATCACAATTAAAAATTAACCTTTAAAAATTATAAACCTGATAACTATAGGTGAATATAAATTTATAGGCAAATATATGGGGATAAAGAATGTCATTACAAGCATTAATTTTTGATATTGACGGCACAGTGGCGGATACAGAAAAAGATGCACATCTTGTTGCATTTAATCAGGCTTTTAAAGATGCAGGTTTAGACTGGAATTGGAGTGTCGAACTCTATGGTGATTTACTTTCGGTAACGGGCGGAAAAGAACGTATTAAATATTATTTGGAAAAATTTAATACCGATTTTGAAAAACCAGAAAATTTTGATGAATTTGTTGCTAATTTACATGCTGTTAAGACTGAAAAATACAAACAATTAATGGCTGATGGCAAAGTACCATTACGTCCTGGAGTAGAAAGACTGATCCAGGGAGCAAAAGATGCCGGTATTCGCTTAGCCATTGCAACGACAACAACACCTGCAAATGTGACGGCATTATTGGTTAATACATTGGGTAAAGAGTCTGAACAGTGGTTTGAAGTCATTGCAGCAGGAGATATTGTACCTGCAAAAAAACCAGCACCGGATATTTATGATTATGCCTTAGAAAAATTAAATTTAGATGCCAAGGATTGTATCGCATTCGAAGATTCAGAAAATGGTTTAGCATCTTCAAAAGGGGCAAATTTAAAAACCATTATAACGATTAATGATTATACTCACGATCATGATTTTACCAACGCCGATATAGTTTTATCAGATCTAGGTGAACCCAATGCACCTTTTACTATTATTGATGCGAAAGGCTTTAATAGTGAAGCATATAGTTTTGTAAATTTAGAAATGATTAAGTCATTATTAGATTCATAAAATGAACTTGCGCCATAAAGATATACAACCTTTTCATGTGATGGATATTTTGGCTAAGGCCAAAACCATGCAGGAGCAGGGTATAGACATTATTCATCTTGAAATAGGTGAGCCAGATTTTGCTACCCCTGAACCAATTAATAAGGCAGCAATTTCGGCTATTGAAGACAAACAATGTTTTTATACTTCTAGTTTAGGTTTAAAGCCGTTAAGAGAAAAAATTGCTGAATATTATCAACAGCATTTTGACCTACAAACTCAAGCAGAAAATATTGTAATAACTGCAGGAGCATCAGGAGCATTATTATTGGTGCTTGGTGCAATACTTGATGCTAATGATTCTATTATGCTGGCAGCACCTGGCTATCCTTGTAATACAAATTTTGCTAAGTTCCTGGACATTAATACCTGTTCGGTTGAAGTTGATGAGACCACTAATTATCAGCTAAGTGCTGATCTTATCAAGCAACATTGGCATGATGGAATTAAAGCCGTTATTTTAGCTTCACCCGCTAATCCGACGGGTACTTTAATCTATTCTGATAAATTACGAGAAATATATCAATGGCTTGAACAAAAAGAAGCAACATTAATTGTAGACGAGATTTATCATCAATTAGTTTATGATATGCCGGTTTCAACGGCTTTATCAGTTAGTGAAAATATTATCGTTATTAACAGCTTTTCAAAATATTATCAAATGACAGGCTGGCGTTTGGGATGGTGTGTGGTACCAGAAAAATTGATAGCAACAATGGATAAATTATCTCAAAACCTGTTTTTAGCAGCTTCTACGCCAGCACAGTATGGTGCTTTAGCTGCGTTTTCTCCAGAAACTCAAGAAATTTTGCAACAACGCCGAGAGACTCTAAAACAAAGGCGAGATTTTTTACTTGAAGCAATTAAAAACTTAGGTTTTAAAGTTCCAGTGAAACCACAAGGTGCTTTTTATATTTATGCTGACTGCTCTTTATTAACGTCTGATAGCTTTCAATTTTGTATGGATTTATTACAATACGCCCATGTAGCCATTACGCCCGGAATAGACTTTGGTAGTAACAAACCTGAGAAATTTGTCCGTTTTAGTTATACTCAGGATTTGTTAGTATTGAAAGAAGCTATTAATCGAATAAAGAAATTTATATCAAAAAATAGTTAACAGTTTTCAGTTAATAGTTGACAGCAAAAGATTAACAAATAAAATTTTATACTGACAACTGACAACTGACAACTGACAACTGACAACTGACAACTGACAACTGACAACTGACAACTGACAACTGACA
>JADGAU010000061.1 GCA_015231865.1 Gammaproteobacteria bacterium
ATGGGAAGCCCAACTGCACGTAAAGATCAAAAAGAAATCATGTCATCATTACAAAATGCTGTAACGAAACAAACTAATTCCAATAAACCTTATGGTCTTAATTTATCAACTTTAAAATCAGGTCTAGATATTTTATTAGAAACAAATTTACGGGATACTCTTGCTACATTGGAACAACCAGTCTATCTTCTTTGCGGTGATAGAGATACCTTAGTTCCATTGGCAGCATTACAGTCTGTTTATAAACAACGCATTGCCAATTCATTGAAATGCGATATAGAAATTATTCACCATGCAGGTCATGCACCTTTTATTTCTCATAGCGAACTTTGTCTTTGTTATTTAAAAAAGGTGATTAATGGATAAACCAGCTATAGATAGGATCGACAAAAACGCCGTTCAATCGGGATTTAATCGTGCAGCCCACAGTTATGATAGCGCGGCCTTTTTACAGCAGGAAATTAATGAACGATTACTTGAAAGACTGCAATGGATTAAACAAATCCCTGGTACAATTCTGGATTTAGGTACTGGAACGGGAGTGGGTTGTCTGTCACTTAAAAAGCTTTATCCAAAGGCAACAATTGTTGCTATAGATCTTGCTGAAGAAATGTTAAAAGTTGCCCGAGGCAAGGAAAAAAATAGCAAAGAAGAAAATAACTCAGGTTTTATAAACAAACTTAAATCATTAAGTAACAAAAATTCAGGTAAGCAAAATATCAACTATGTTTGCGCTGATGCTGAACACTTGCCTTTTCAATCTAATAGCTTTGATTTAATTTTTTCTAATTTAAGTATTCAATGGTGTGAAAATTATCCTCAATTATTTTCTGAATTTAATAGAATATTAAGCCCCAATGGTTTTCTGCAGTTTTCAACATTTGGTATTGATACACTGAAAGAATTAAAACATAGTTGGCAATCGGTTAGCACTCAAGAACATGTAAATGATTTTATTGACCTGCATGACTTAGGTGATTTTATGTTAGCCGCTGGGTTAAAAGATCCCATAGTCGATGCTGAATTTATCACCATTGAATATAATCAGGTTAATGATTTAATCCATGACCTGAAAAAAATCGGCGCACAGAATCACTTATCTGATAGACCTAAGGCTTTATACGGTAAAAATAAATTTAAACAGATGCTTAGCAATTATGAACAATTTAAATCAGCCAATGAAAAATACCCGGCTACATACGAAGTCGTTTATGGCCACGCCTGGGCAAAAGATTTAAATCTTAATTCTGAAAAAAATAAAACTCAATTTGTACAATTTAGCCCGGCAAAATTTTCAAATTCAGGAAAGCCATAGTGTCTTGTTATTATATAACTGCAACTGATACCGATGCAGGTAAAACCTATGTCACCAGTTTATTACTTCAGCAAGCACGATTATCTAAAATTTCGGCTCTTGGCTTAAAACCTATTGCTAGTGGTATCGTAGAAAATGAAATAACCGATCTTGACTTGATTATCGCTGCAATGGCTAATAAAAATTCACAAACAGACATTAATTATTATCAATACAAACCAGCCATCGCACCGCATCTTGCAGCAAAGCAAAATAATGAAACTATTGATAGCAAGCAATTAGTTAATTGGATTAATCAGAAAAAGTCTTGCGATCTAACATTAATCGAAGGTGTAGGTGGTTTACTTGTTCCCTTAAATGATACTGAAACACAGGTCGATTTAATTAAGCAATTAGATATTCCTGTCATTGTCGTGGTTAATATTAAAACTGGTTGTATTAATCATGCTTTATTAACTTTCAATCAAATAAAAGCATCTGGTTTAACCATGAAAGCATGGATTGCTAATCAAGTTAAAAATGATATTGATCTTGAGAATATACAAAGTATTGAAAATTTCTCAGGTACTCGATGTGCATTGAAGATTGCTAAACAAAAAACAACTTCGGAAGAGTTTTATCAACAGTTATTATCTGATAAGACTATAAACAATGAATTGAACAGTTTTATTTACCAGCTATAAAGCATAAACTTGAACTTTGACAAGAAAAAATAATGTGTTGATTCATCTATTGCACTGAGACTAGTGATGTAAGTCCTGTTAAACAGATACATCCCTATTTAAGACCATAATACTTATTTAATTTTATATACAGGCTACGCACGCTAATCCCTAATGGCCATATTATCAGCTAAAGAGATAAAGCAATTATTCTTTGATATATAAAAAACGATTTAAATTAAATGTTTACCAGCTTTATGAAAAATGATACATTTAGTGTTGCAAGTGAATAAAAAATTATAATAAGAGTTGAATTATCAACCGGCGAATAACTTCCGACAGGATTTAGCAGAATGACTTTTTTATTTTATTTGTTTAATAAGTCTGCTTTTTTCTAGTCATTATTTCTAAGGGGGAAATATGTTTTTTAATAAAAAATTACCAGCATTTATTACTGGTGTTTCAGCATGTCTGTATGCATTATTATTTATAGGTACTAATTCTGTCGCTAGTACCGCAGATTCATCCGAATCGATTCATCACGTTTTATCAGAAGTATGCAAAACCTGTCATACAGATATTTATAAGCAATGGAAGGGTTCAATGCATGCGAATAGTACCGCATTTAATGATCCAATTCATGGTGCCTTTTATAAAAAGGTAATTGGCGATCCTGGCAAAGAAGGTGTAAAAACTAAAAAAGGTAAATATCCAGTCTGTTTGCAATGTCATGCACCAAATGCTGCAAAAGATAAGAAAACCAAACTTGATTCAAAACCAGCTTATCTGGAAGGTGTTAACTGTGTCGCATGTCATACTTTAAAAAAGTATAATGGTATCGATGCGCCAAATGGTAAATTAAGACTAGGTCTTAAGTCCTATGATGTTAGTGATAAATTGCAGGGACCTGGACATAATTCTAATAATAAATTAGCTGCTTTAAGTGCTTCAAATGATGCCTTTGGTTTTGGTGGCGGTGATAGTGATAAGAAGCCTAATCCACATTTGGGTAAGTCGGTTACTGTTGATGGTAAGAAAATACCTTCATTACCAATGGAAAGTAATCCTAGTCAAGTGAGAACTTCAGATGCTTGTATGGGTTGTCATGACCGTCGTAATAATGCTCATGGTGCGCCTTTATGCGCTACGGGTACAGAGTACAAACAAAGTAATGCTCAGGTTGATTGTTTATCTTGTCATATGCCAGTTAGCAATGGTAAAGCCGATCATAGTTTAGGTGGCGGGCATAGTGAAGGTATGTTGAAACGTTCAGTTGTTTTTTCTATGAACAGCAAGAAATCAGCGGGTTCAATTGCTTCAACAATCACTATCCAAAATAAACAGCCACACACTATGCCTACGGGAGCACCTTTTAGAAATTTACATTTAAAAGTTACTGCCTACGATAAGAGTGGAAATGTTGTTTGGCAAAATGCTAAGGGCCACCCTGGTAAAGAGGATCCCAAAGCATTTATGCGTCTAATTCTAGTTGATGCCGAGGGTAAGCCAACTGGACCTCCAACAGCTAAAAAGCAAGGTGCTGATACGCGTCTTAAAGCTTTTGAAACTCGTAAACTGGACTATACTATACCTGCTAAAGGCGTTGCATTAGTAAAAGCTGAACTATATTACAACCTTTTATGGCCTGGGCTTGTTAAGAAATTTGGCAAGAAAATTCCTAAGGATGTTACAGCACCAACACTAATTGCTACTGCTGAAAACTCCATGTAATCATCAAGTATTAAATAAAACCAAAGGCCTAATTTAGATAAGCTAAATTAGGCCTTTTTATCAATTATCTCTTTATGTTATAAGGAAATTATTGTGACTCCTAATCGACGATCATTAACTTATTCAGTGGCTTTATTTTTTTTACTCTCTGTACCATTAGTGCAAGCTGAAAAAGTGACACTTGAAACATCTAATTGGGGATTAGAGGGAGGAAAAGCTTGTGTAAGCTGCCATGAAAAATCATCAGCCGGATTAACTATGCAATGGCAAAATAGTGCCCATGCCAAAAACAAAGTTAATTGCCTGGATTGTCATCAGGCCAAAAAAGAGGAGGAGGATGCGATTGAACATGAGGGAGCAATTATTTCCGTTATCGTATCACCTAAAGATTGCGGACGATGTCATGGTAAGGAGTTTGAACAGCAGCAGGGATCAAAGCATAGTCAGGCAATGAGCAGTATTACTGCACGTATGCCGCATCTGGCTAAACAGATGGGGGATAATTCTACTTTACTTTTGTCCTGTGCAAAATGTCATGGCTCTAAAGTAGAAGTTAATGGTGATGGCACAATAAATCCATTAACCTGGCCTAACAACGGTATTGGCCGTATCAATCCGGATGGCTCATTAGGCTCCTGTTCAGCCTGTCATGGCCGTCATCAGTTTTCTAAGCAACAGGCACGACAGCCTGAAGCCTGTACCCATTGCCATCATGGTACAGACTCACCGGACAAAGACATTTATGCTAACTCAAAACACGGCATGATGTACCAGGGCTTTAAATCAAAAATGAATCTGGATAGTGACAACTGGGTTGCAGGTCAGGATTACTATGCAGCACCAACCTGTGTCACTTGCCATATGGGAGCTGCAGGTAAAATAAAGTCATCTCATGATGTAGGTATGCGTGATAGCTGGAATTTAAATCGCCCGATTTCCAAAAAACAGAGTCTGGTGATTTTAGATAATGGCAATAAAATTGAAGTAGCCGATGATGAGGCACCTTCACGCCGGGGAGAGTCAATAGAATTAGCAGATGGGACTACAGCCAAGGTAAAGGCCATTGCCTCTTCTAAAAGACGTCGACAGGTGATGAGCAATGTTTGTCAGGAATGTCATAGCAAAATGTTTGCAAAAAGTCATTTTAATAATATGGATGCACAGATTGAGCTATACAACGATAAATACGGTTTGCCGGCACAGCAAATTATGGCACAGCTATACGAAGATAAACTGTTAACACCGATGCCATTTGATGAAACCATTGAAGTAACTTTCTGGGAATTATGGCATAACGAAGGCACACGTTTTCGACATGCTGCAGCCATGGGTGATAAAAGCGCTGCATGGTGGGAAGGTATATTTAGCCTGGGAACCAACTTTTACGGTAAATTTTTACCTCAACTTAAACAATTGGCCGGAAAAGAAAAAGCCGAACAATTGATTACTGAACACGTTAAAGAAAATGACAATCATCTATGGTTTAATAATCTTAATAAGGAAAGCAAATTATTAGGGGTAGAAAAAGGAAACGATGAGTATGATTTCTAAGTGGCTCCCAGACTTCATTACCCGTCATGTTTTATTTGCTCTGATTATTGGCAGCATAGTTGGAATGGGCTTTGTTTTATTTTTAATTGAATTTGACCATTTCACAAGTAGCGAAGAGTTTTGTACCACCTGTCATTCCATGGAAATAGTCGCTGAACCTTATCGCCAGTCAGTTCACTATAATCCCAGCTCCGGTGTTCGTGCCAGCTGCGGTGATTGCCATGTTTCTGAAGGTGTATTATCTGCCACCTGGGATCACTTTTTGGGGACCAAGGATTTAATCAAGCAGCTATTTGGGCCTAACTATGATGATCCTGTGGTTAATGCATTGCATCTTCCTGAAGCCGCGTTCGCTGCCAGGCAATGGTTTAAAAATAAAGACTCTGCAACCTGTAAGCGCTGCCATGTAAAGGAAGCTATTAATGGTGATCGTGCTAACACCCTGAAAATCCATCAGGATGATGCTAAAAATAAAACCTGTATCGAGTGTCATTATAATCTGGTACATCGAAAAGTACCGGATGAGAAAGTATTTAAACGGGATAAATGGAACCAGATGATTGAAAAGGAATTTTCATTAAAAGCCGGGGACGCAGAAGCTATTTTGAACAAATAAGCACGGAACTTTATTAATCAAACGTTTTAAGGATAAGAATATGCTACTAACTTTAGGCTGTAAAACCATGCGCGAAGGTGTTGTTGCTGCGGCAGTCTTTTTAGCCCTGGGCGTCGGTTTGATTTTGGCCGCAGTGAAAATTATCCCAGCTATCTGGTATTTACAACAAATTATTATCTTTGTCGGATTTTTGATGCTGCTATTTGCACCAGTTATTTTAGTGTCCACCTTCTTACTCTCGGTGCTGCCGGGAGCAGAAAAGAAGCTAGACAATTGTGAGCACTAATCAGGAAAATTAATGCTGACAGTTTTTTAATTTCTTATTAATAACCGGTATGAAAGTACTTAAGGCAGTAATCACAATGAAAATAAACCCGGTAAATAAGGCAAAATACCCGATATAAAGCATTATGATGTGGCTGACAGATGAAACGCTAAAAAGCTTTATGAAAAACTCTATCGTTGCGCCAACAAAAAGGAATGATGCCGAAATAATAGTTATCGTACGTAATATATTGCAAGCTGAAAAAGACATAATTAATATAAGTATTAGTTAATATGCTAATATAATAACACCAGTTTTGATTTTTATCTATATATAAAAGAGGTAGTGATGAAGCAAATAATTAATATAGCAGGGGGATACGGGTATGAAGTTTAGTACATTGTCTTTAAGAAGATTAAACTGGGTTATAGTTGGTCTGATTTTAAATTGTAGTGTGGTTACTTCTGTTTTAGCTGTTGCTAAAGTTTCAACTGCAGATCACAGTCTTTTTGAAGTCCTGCAACAGGATTTTAAAACCGGCCCGGAAGTCACTCAAGCCTGTCTTAGCTGTCATACGGAAGCTTCTAAACAATTACATCAAACTACCCACTGGTCCTGGGCATTTAAGAATGAACTAACCGGTCAGACACTGGGTAAAAAAAATGTCATTAATAATTTTTGTGTGGCAACGGCAACAAACTGGCCTCGATGTACTTCCTGTCATATTGGCTATGGATGGAAGGATAACAGCTTTGATTTAACTTCAGAAAAAAATGTTGATTGTCTGGTATGTCATGAAACAACCGGTACTTATAAAAAATTTCCAACAGGAGCCGGTCATCCCAATTATAAGCCTAAAAAATGGCCACCAAAAAAAGGCAAGCTCAGACAACCACCAGACTTGACTAAAGTAGCACAAAGTGTCGGCAAGCCTGGACGTTCAAATTGCGGTTCCTGCCACTTTTATGGTGGCGGCGGTGATGGCGTTAAACATGGCCATTTAGATTCATCCATGCATAACCCCGATAAAGAACTGGATGTCCATATGGACACTGCCGGGCTGAATTTTAATTGTCAAACCTGTCATACCACTGGCGGCCATCAAACTGCAGGCAGTCGTTATGCGCCCAAATCTACCGATCAGCGTGGCGTTATAATTCCCGGTCAAAAAGATCAAAATCGCGCAACTTGTGAATCCTGTCATGGATCAACTCCCCACCCGAAAGAGTCTAATAAGAAACTCAATGATCATACTGAAAAACTGGCTTGTGTTACCTGCCATATTCCCGAGTTTGCCCGCGGTGGTCGTAAAACTAAAATGTGGTGGGACTGGTCAACCGCTGGCAAAAAAGATAAAAATAGCAAGCCTTTGGTAAAAAAAGATAAAGATGGCTATGATACCTATCATTTTAAGAAAGGTGACTTTATCTGGGAAGAAAATGTCACTCCGGAATATTTCTGGTTTAATGGTGAAATCAATTTTACCTTATTGGATGACAAGCTGGATGATAGCAAAGTTGTTCCTATTAACCTGATTAATGGCAGCTATGATGATCAAGATTCCCGAATCTGGCCATTTAAGGTTATGCGTGGACGCCAGCCTTATGATAAAGTGAATAAAATATTTGGTATTCCGCATTTATTTGGTAAGGACAGTGATGCTTACTGGAAAAGTTTTGACTGGAATAAGTCACTAGCTGCTGGTTTAAAGGCAAGAGGTAAAGAATATAGTGGTGAATACGGTTTTGTAGAAACCGAATATTATTGGCCAATAACGCATATGGTTGCCCCGGCTGAAAAAGCACTGGATTGTCAAAGTTGTCACCAACCAGATGGCCGCATGCAAAATATTAAGGGCGTTTATATTCCCGGACAAACAAATTTCAAATGGCTGGATAGGATTGGCTGGTTTATTGTATTAGCAACGCTTGGCGGTGTGTTATTACATGGTTTAGTAAGAATAGTTGCTACGAAAAACAGAAATAAGGAGAGCATATAATGGCAAAGATAATGATGTATACACGTTTTGAACGTTTTTGGCATTGGTCTCAGGCCTTATTAATTATATTAATGTTAATTACCGGCTTTGAAATTCACGGCAGTTTACATGTTTTGGGTTTTGAGCAGGCCGTTACTGTACATAGTATAGCTGCCTGGATATTAATTGGTCTTTGGGTCTTTGCCTGGTTCTGGCATTTGACGACCGGTGAGTGGAAGCAATATATTCCCTCTGCACCCAAACGTATTTTTGCCATGATGCGCTTTTATGGACTAGGAATTTTTCAGGGCAAATCACACCCTTTTCATAAGGATAAGGAAAACAAACTAAATCCCTTACAAAGAATGGCCTATTTATCCCTGCATATTATGATTGGCCCCGCGATCTGGATTAGCGGCCTGGTTTATCTTTTTTATAAAGATCTGAATGTCATTCCTGTATCCTTAGGAGAAGTTGCTCTGATTCATACAGCTGCAGCTTTTTTAATGATGGCTTTTTTAATTGCACACTTATATCTCGCTCTGACCATGGATGAAAAACCTTTAAGCAGTTTTCATGCAATGATTAGCGGTTATGAAAGGCATGACTAATGTCAAAATACGCAAATGATCATGCTGCATCAGACTTTTCAGCTTTAGAACCTTATAAAATTTCTAAAGACTTAAAAATCCCTAATTATCTTGAAGAGACATATTGGTGGGCTTATGTTCACCCAAACTCAATTCAGATATTTGAAAGACAATGGCTCGTTAACTTCATTTTATGGGGAAATTTTGCTCGATTACGTGATGTAGCAATAAATGAGGCAGGAATAACAATATCAGGGAATAATTTGCAGGTTGCCTGTGTTTATGGTGATTTCTCTCAACAGCTTTCTAAACGGCTGGATTCGGAAAGTCAGTTGCATATTGTCGATATTGCCCCTATTCAACTTCAGAACGTTTATAATAAAATAAAAAACAATTCTAATGTTTTTTTACATCATCAGGATTCTACCTCCCTAAAGTTTGAAGATGAATCTTTTGATAATATTTTTGTTTTTTTTCTGCTGCATGAACAACCTGAGACCGTGCGAGCCAAAACAGTTGAAGAAGTAATGCGGGTGGTTAAACCAGGGGGAAAAGTCATCTTTGTTGACTATCATAAACCGCATTGGCTTAATCCTTTAGCCTATCTTATGCGTCCAGTGCTTCATTTACTGGAACCTTATGCATTGGCTATCTGGCGAAAAGAGATCATTGACTGGGTACCACCTGGATTACGCCCAAGTCATATAAGTAAAGAAACATTATTTGGTGATTTGTATCAGAAGGTCACTATGATTCGCTGAGAGTTTTTCTTATTAATCAAAGAGAAAAATATGCTTCAAATAGTATTTTTTTATAAACAAGTTTCCCCTGTGTTTTTCTGATGCCTATTCATAAGGAAGAATGCAAGCTTAACTACTCGCCTGAACAACTTTTTAAACTGGTTGCAGAAGTTGAGCGTTATCCAGAATTTCTAGCTCCATGGAAAGATGTAGAGGTATCACAAAAATATCAGAACCGACATGGACAAACCATTTATTCCACAAAACAGCGCATTCAGCTTGGTCCAATTTACAAACAGTTTTACACACAAACGACCCTAATACCATTTCAAAGCATACATATAGTTTCTACTGATCCAACGTTCCAGAAGTTTGCTATTAACTGGTTTTTTAACACTGATGTAAACAATGGATGTAGAATTCAATTTGCTATTGATTGTATAGCCTCATCCATACTGCTTCGCCCTGTATTTGATATTGCTTTATCAGAAGCTTCAAAAACTATTATTAGATCATTTGAAAATAGAGCCCTATTGATTTATGGATCTTAAAGCCTCACTTGAAATCTGAAGTTTTTCATACAATAAAAATCGGTTATAAAAAAATAACGAAAAATAATATTTTCATGTTCAAGCTGCCAACCAATAAAAATGTAGCGGAGGTACCACTAATTCTTCATGAAAAATTGCCGGGCTTTTATTAGAAAACAAATCAATCACCTGACCGTATTGGAAAAAACCTTTGGCTCTTAATTCATTTAAATCTAAATGCTGTGGTGTTTCATCAAAATTTCCAATAATTAATACCCTTTCATCGGTTGTTAAATTCATACGAATAAAGGCAAACATATGCTCATTAGACACATCGAGTATTTCCCTATTATTAAAATCTGAAAAGGCACTTAACTCTTTTCTAACCGCAATCATTTGCTTCAGATTATCAAAAATTATTTGTTCTACTGAACTGTTTCTAATACGTTGATCAACTTTGTTCCAATCAAGCACGGGTCTGTGCATCCAGCGATTATCAGAGGCCTTAGCATCATCATCCTGGTACGAGTAATCATTAATGGTACCAACTTCATCGCCATAATAAAGTAATGGAATACCACCAAAGGACATAATAAAACTATGCAGCAATAAAATTCTTTTAATGGCTTTATCGATTTGTTTTTGATTATTTAACTCAAAGGCTTTCTCAAGCCCAACCAATGATGCCATAGTACCCGAGATTCTAGCATCCTGATTTTTCTCGTTATAGCCAAATAATTGTCCGGTTGATAAAGAACCTTCATATTTACCGGAAAAATAGTCCAGTAAGAATTTACGGTGGGCATACGGCTCATATTCAACAAAGCGAATATCGCTATCATCAAATCCCAGACCAATATCATCATGACAGCGGGCATAGTTCAGCCAGGTACTGCGCTCTAATTTATCCGGTAGACTTTGTATGCCTCTATTTAATAATTTAGTGTTTTTAGTCGCTATTGCATCCCACAATAAAGCCATATAAGTAGCATTGTAGGCAATTTCACATTCACGTGCATTAATCGCATCTTCACCAAAATATTTAATAATTTCCACCGGTGCAACAATCGCTTCAGCAATAAATAACACGCCCGGTGCGGTTACCTGACAACAGTCTTTCAATAATTGCAGGATTAAATGAGCTTCACGTTCATTTTGGCAAGTTCGACCTATTTTCTTCCATAAAAAAGCAACCGCATCTAGACGTAATATATCTGCACCTTTATTAGCCCAGAATAATATGATATCGACCATCTCAATAAAAACAGAGGGGTTGCTATAATTTAAATCCCATTGATAATCATTAAAAACAGTCATAACCCATTGCTGCATTTCCTCATTCCAGGTGAAGTTACCTGGCGCAGTTTCAGGAAATATTTCAGGCATCGTTGCTTCAAACATATCGGGTATATCACGATCCGGAAAAATATAATAATAATCCTGATAAGTTTTATCTCCGGATATTGCTTTCCTGGCCCAGCGATGAGTATCCGATGTATGATTAACTACCACATCCAGAGTTAATAAAATATCTCTTTTCTGTAATTGTTTAACCAACTGATCTAAATCATCAAAGTCACCAATTTTAGGATCAATTTTACAGAAATTTCTAACCGCATAACCGCCATCATTTTTGCCTTCCGGACAATCCAGAATTGGCATAATGTGGATTAAATTAATACCCAATTCATCAAAATAGTTAACTCGCTTAGTGACTCCTTTTAAACTGCCTGCAAAACCTTCTGTATAAAGAGCCATACCAACCCAGTTTTGATGCAAAAACCAGCTATGATTATCTTCTCTTTGTAAATCTTTAGTTTTTAGTTCAGAAGGACGTTCTAGGTACTTTTGTGTTAGCGTTTCGACCAGTTTAAACATCTGATCATTAAAATCACTTCGATGACCATAGAGGCGTTGAAACAGATTATGAATAGCATAAAAATTTGCGCCCAGGCGAGTAAAAAAATACCGCAAATCCTGTTCACACAGGTTTTTATCCATTTTATTTAATATTTCATTCAATAATGAATGAGAAACTTGTTCATACATAGTTTTTATTCACTTGTATTAATCTGCCACTTTTCAACGAATCCATTATAAAAATCTTTATCCTGTGTCGTTGCACCACGAAGACCGACAACCGCGCTTGCAAAATCCTGAGCCCTTCTCATCGTAAGATCATTTGGCCATGATAAATACTTTCCCAATAACATCACACTACTAAAGGCATCACCGGCACCAACCGTATCGACAAATTTATTACCGGGTATAGGATAGACCGTATTAAACTCACCTTCAGGAGTAATACTCACTGCACCCGCTTCACCTTTGGTTAAAATCAATTCTTTGATGTTTTCAGCCGAAGAAAAAAATTGCGCAATGCGACTATTTTCATTGCCTTCTCTGGTCAATAAATCTAATTCATCATTATTAAGCTTTATCCAATCAGCTTGTTGACTGATTTGTTCAATTTTAGCTTTTTCCCACCAGGGTGCTCTTAGATTCACATCAACAAAAAATCGAGCATTCATTTGAGTCTTTAAATGATAAAGTGCTTGCTGATTATGTGCATGTCTAAGAGCTAAACTGCCATGATAGATAATCCCATTTAATGGTAAATAAGGAATATTACTGGCATCTATAAAATCATAAGCAGCGTTGTCAACTATGTCATAGCTAGGTTCGTTATCATAAAAGCTAACTTCCACTTTGCCAGTGTCATAATTATCATCTACCTGAACGCCATCAGTGCTCATACCCCAATCATTCATTGCCTGAATAATACTTGCACCTAATTCATCATTTCCGACTTTGGAAATAAATAAGGGATGAGCTCCTAAACCTTTCAAATTCCAGGCAACATTAAAAGGTGCGCCTCCAAGAACCTGTATATCATCTGCAAAACAATCATAAAGAACTTCGCCAAAAACAACGATATATTCATCTTGAATCATTTTCTATTCTCTTTTGTTGTGCTGTTAACAAGGTCAATATTGATGGAAAATAATGGCATATCCCCTCTAGTATTCCCGCACTATAATTACCATTCATTTGTAGAAAATCACCATTGGCTATATAAATATTTTTACTATGATCATCATTGTTAAGCTCAGTTAAAACTTGCTGCTTAATATCAGGGTGGGCATTAGCAACCAGTGTAGATTTGATAGAACTTAGTAAAACATCGATATCATTACCACTATCTCCTGAAAAGATCGTGTTCTCAAGATTAAAATCAGCGATATGCATCAGATATTCTATGGCATTCTTTTTGGTCGCATTCTTTGGCATGACATCTAATAAACCAATATTATTGGGGGCATCAATACTCCAGATAAATTCAGCTTCAATTTTTTCCTGCGAAAGTATCTCCTTCATTTTTGCAATGATAGTCAGGTGATCTGAATATAAAGGAAGATAGTAACTCAATTTATAAGCCTTTTGTTTACTATATTCCTGTCTCCTTAAATCTTTTATAGAATAGAATAATTGTGCCAGATCATTGCCCTTTTTCCCCATCCAGCTTTGCTTATAAATTTCTTCCCATTGACTCAAGTATTGCCATTGTGAAGACTGTTCAATATTCTGATTATTTAACCGATAAATACTCGCTCCAACATCACTGATTACATAATCTGATCGTGGTAATTGATAGGTATTAATCGCTTTATCAACCAGGTGAATGTCTCGGCCAGTTACATAAACCAGGGTAATCTGTTCAAGTGAAGATAAATAGGAAAATAGTTTACGAGCATTTGCTGACTCTGCTTCGACTCCATTGGGGATCAAAGTCCTGTCTAAATCAGTACATATTAAAAGTTCGTTTTTATTCATCCGGCACTTCACAAGTATTGAAGAAGTCATAATAATCTAAAGCTTCCATAATACCTTTAGAAAATGAGGCGTTAGCAAAATAAATTCTTTCTACTTCGGTCAAGTCTGACAACTCTTCTAAATGTCTATTGGCAACAACCACGGCCAAAGTATTACCACGTAATAAATCTTCGTCCGTTCCGGACCCACCTGCGGTTAATGTTTTTTCCAATGGAATATCCCATTGTTCATTAACCCATCTTAAGGCCATTCCTTTTGATGCTCGCATAGGAATAATATCCAAATACTGTCCAAAAGATTGTATGACCTGGACTGACTGATCATGCCTTAATAATAGGTGATTGATTTCGTTCGTATCCGGTGCTAATTGTGGATCAATATAATAACTCAATTTATATTTACTTTGTTCTGACTTAGCCTGCAAAGAGATACCTGGTAGATCATTCATTATTTTACGTATTAAAAGGGGTTTCCACAGATAATCAATATGTTCTGCCCAGGCGATATCTTTTGTTAAGTTTGGTGCATAGTATATTTCGGTGCCAACACTGGTAATTAAGACATCCGGTTGTGGAATACCATTTTTTTTCATCACCGATAAGGCTGAGTCTAATCTTCGTCCTGTTGCAATAACAAATGACACAGATTTTCGATGCGCCTGGATAATTTGGATCAGTTCTTTTAATGATTTTTTATCACCCAATAAGTTTTGATCAAGATCGGTAACGATAGCGCGATCATGGTAAAGCATTGGGCGCCGGCTTAGACACATTCTTGCAGGTGGCTCAGTTTCTTCAATAATTGGTTGTATCAGTTGTAAATAACGGTTGGCATGTGCCTGCCAGGAATAGTGTTCTCTAACGCCAACAATACCATTATGAGAATATTGCTGCCATTGCTCTTTACTTTGCAATACCGCAAGAATTTTATGTTGTATATCGACTTTATCCAGCGGATCTATCAACAATCCATTTTGGCAGTTACCAATAATATCCTGAGGACCTCCATCTTCTGTTGCAACCACGGGTAAGCCACTGGCTGCCGCTTCAATAATCGTTAATCCAAAAGGCTCGGTCAATGCCGGGTTTATAAATACACCATGACTTAGTGCAGCGATACGGTAGATAAGGGTCACATCAGAAGCTTGATGGTGTTTTGGATAAGCTACCTTGCCATATAAATCATATCGATCAATGGTTAATAAAATATCATTTAACACACCTTGCGCACCCTCATCCATATCAAGAATATCATCTCGGTTTCCAGCAATGATTACCAAATTCGCTTTTTCCTGTAATAACTCAGACTCTCCATAGGCTTCAATCAAGGTAATAATATTTTTACGTGGATCGGGCCTGGAAAGCGCCAATATGATTGGTTTATCAGGATCATTAAAAAAACGAACAATTTGATCGTAGATCGTTTCATTATATTCACAATGTTCAGGAGGAAAGAAGCTGTTCAAATCAGTTCCGGGTGGAACGACTTTCATTACTTCAGGTTGATAAAAATCATAATCTCCATATTGTTCATTAATTTCCTGAAGCGTACTGGTTATAACCATATCGGCTACACCCAGTGTCTCTTCTTCTGCCTCAATACGCCTGTTAATATTATAATTAGCTTCTATATCTTTCTTTTTAAGACCACTGGCCAATAATCTTTTTCGCTTACTTCGGCCAAGAGAGTGTCCCGTAAAAACAAGAGGAATACCAAAATGATGCGCTAACCTGGTACCAACTAATCCAGCATCGGCATAATGTGAATGGATTATATCGGGAAGCTTTTCAAGTTTTGATAACCATTGAATTGTATTATCAATAAAGGTATCCAAGGTATCCCATAATTGTTCTTTGGGTATGTATTCTGACTCGCCACATGGTAAGCGAATAATAGAACACTTATCTGATAGTTTTTCTACTGGCTCAGTATAATCAGATGATACCGTCGGATCTTTAATTTGTCTTGTCAGCAAATAGACAGTTGATACTTCCGATAACTCTGCTAAAGCACGGCTTAGCTCAACTACGTACTTTGTTTGTCCACCAGTATCTGCATCTCGACCTAATTCGAGTTCTGTTCCACGAATTAACCCATGAATACTAATCAATAGGATATGTATGTCATCTAAGTTATGATGCATTGGAAACTCTTTTCAAGTAATGGTAATTTTTCATAATACCTACAGGCTAACAGAAAATACAATTTGTTTAAAGTTTACCTCTGTTATTAGGACCGCTTAATTCTTCAATCATTTCTTTTTTATAAAAACCTTAACAGAAGTACTATTTTGTTATTTATTATAGAATGTGTACAATACGGACACCATGATAAGCAGCCAATTGGAGACAATGTGAATATAGCCTTTGATATCCCGGAACAACAGCGTAAAAAAGCCAAGGTTCCTCATGACTGGTTTTTAGCAAATTTAATTGTGAACCATATTTTAATTTTTGTTGGCACCCTCAGTATGGCTTCTAGTTGGGCATGGCCAATGTTGATTGTTCCTATAATCTCTCTATCAGTTCTATTTATTATTTTTTTTAAAGGAAATAAATCTAAAATAACCGAGCCCTGGTTTGTTATGTGTCATTGGCAATTAGCACGAAAAAGAAGTTTATTATTTATTAGTCTGTTTTTTATATTTGGCAGTTTTGCCGCTATTGGTATGTATGGATATTACGAATTAGGATGGATGAAAGAGGCTGTTTACGCAACAGTTGGTGGAATGAGTATTTTACCTATTATGGTGACCACCTTGATCCTGATTTTAATGGAATCGGATGCACTACATCAGGCAGACCTTGGAAAACTTCCTCATACGTTAATCGAGACATATCCTAAACCTGATGATATAAAAGAAGTCAGTAGTCAGTAGTCAGTAGTCAGTAGGCAAAGATTATTATTTATTAAATTTGAGACTACAATAATCATTGATTATCTGGATCAATAAAAGCTTGAATACCTTGATCATCAATTGAGGCAATGGCCATATCCAGAGCATCCTGTTCTGTTTCAAAGGTATCGTCCCAGCAAGTCGAATTATGGTTTATATCAACGATTTCCAGAAACCAGCCCTCTTCTTCACCTTTATAAATATCAATCCTGACGGTTTCTCCATCTCTGCTGATAGTTTCTGATAATTCTGACTCGGTAACTGATAACTTACCTGTTTCAAACACATCGAACATAGTTTAATTCCTGTTTTACACTGCCTGCTATGACTTACTGTTCTGACTTTCAGTATTTTCCAATGCTTCTTTCTTTTCCTTATTTTTAGAATAAAGGTAAACAATCAAGTTTTTTGATAAAAACATAAAAGCAAAAAAACAAAGGCCAATAAGAATACCAATCCAGGGTTTATCTTTTAAAATGGTAATAAACCACATTGAACCGCCCATTTTATTTTCCTTCTGTTTCTGTGATAGTTTCTGATACTTTTTTTTCTTTATTTGTTTTTTTTAATTCTACATCTTCATCCATTAGAATTCGATGTCCTTCACCTTCAAAGTCATCAAACTGCCCGCTTCGAATAGACCAGAATAATAGTCCAACAAGTACCAGACCAATGAATATCATACTGGGGATTAAGCCGTAAATTACATCCATTTTATTTCCTTTTCTTATTTATACCTTCTAAACTTCCATCTAAGCCGTGCTGCATTACCAATAACTAATAATGAGCTTATCGGCATTGCAATTGCGGCTACTAATGGCGTTATCATTGCAGACATTGCCAAGGGTACCATAATAATATTATAGATAATTGAAATCCCAATATTTTGTTTAATCGTTCTTAGTGTAGACCGAGATAATTGTGCTGCAAAAGGGATCTTCTCTAACTCGCCATTCACTAAAATCATATCCGCACTATCAATAGAGACATCTGTACCTGTCCCCATGGCAATGCCAACATCCGCTCTAACCAGCGCTGGTGCATCATTGATCCCATCACCAACCATTGCTACTTTCTGCCCTTCTTTTTGTTTTAATTGTACTAAAGAATCCTTTTCATTTGGCATAACTTCTGCCATTACCCGAGTGATTTGTAGTTTTGCAGCCATACAATCTGCTGCAGTTTGCTTATCCCCAGTTAGTAATGTTACTTCCAGACCATTATTATGCATTTCATCTACAACTTGTTTTGCATTATCTCTAATTTGATCTTCTATAATCAAAGCAAGTAGTGTTTCACCTTCTAACCAAATATAAACAATTGTGCTGCCATGTGATATTTGTTGCTCAAATTGCTGCTGATACCAGTTGACTTGTTCGGATGTTAATCCTGCTTGTTCAGCTATCCAGGCCAATTTTCCGATTGCAATGGTTTGATTATTATAATTTGATTGGATACCACAACCGGATATTTCTTTAATATTATTAAAGTTAGACTCTTGATTAATATCTTTAATTGGCGCTAATTTTAATGAAGAAACAAAACTAACAATCGAACGAGCAATGACATGTGTCGAATTATGTTCAAGGTATTCGGATAGTGCTAATAGATGAGTTACGTTTGTCGGTAATTGTTCTGTTTGACTTAAGTCTATACTTTGAGCTTCTGTTGTCTTTTGCAGATCCTGATAATAGATATTGGTAACTGTCATCTTTCCTATTGTAAGTGTTCCAGTCTTATCAAAAATAAAATATTTAATTCTAGATAATATTTCCAGAATTTCCCCATGCTTAACTAAAACGCCTTTACTTGCTCCAACACCGGTTGCAACAGCTATTGCCATTGGTGTAGCCAATCCAAAAGCACAAGGACAGGTAATAATAAGGACTGAGGTTGCTGCCATAAGCGCAATTTCAAAATCTATTGAAATCCAGTAAATAAAAGTTAATGTCGCTAAAAGTAAAGTGATAGAAACAAACCACGGAATAATTTTATCGGTTGTACATTGTATAGGTGCTTTAGTACTTTGTGCTTCATCGACCAAGTGTATTATTTTTCCTAATGCGGTATTTTTTAAAATAGTTTCGACCTGTATCTGGAGTACACCTTCTTTATTGCTGGTACCTGCCGACACTTTATCACCAGGGGTCTTTTTAACCGGGATAAATTCTCCTGTTAGCATTGATTCATCAACAATGCTAACACCTTTTGTAATAACTCCATCCACCGGCACTTTATCACCAGCCTTAACAAGAACCATATCGTCTTGTTGTAATGCTCTAACAGGGATAATTTCATGTTCACCGTTGTTACTTATCCTTGTAGCAATTTTAGGCTGTAAATCTAATAATCGTTGTGATGATTGTACCGCAAGCCTTTTAGACATTGCTTCTAAATAACGACCGGTTAATATAACAAATAAAAAATTTACTACCGTATCAAAATAGACTTCTCCAACTTCAGAGCCAGTAAAAACCACATAGCATGAATATAAATAAGTAATACTTGCGCCAATGGCAATCGGTAAGTCCATTGTTAAATGTTTATTAATTAGGCCTGATAACGCACCTTTAAAAAATGGATAGCCTGAATAAAAT
>JADGAU010000062.1 GCA_015231865.1 Gammaproteobacteria bacterium
AATCTGGAATTTGCTCTTCTGCTAGCATTATTTCCCCTTCCCCTTTAAATACAACTTGCGTTAATAATTTAACATTATAACATGGAATGTTAAATTATTAACAAATGCAATGTGTATATAGAAATTTAAACTAAGGTTAAATTTTTAGTGGTAACTTAGTTTATGCTTCTAACAGGGTTTAATGGTGGGTGATATAAGATTCGAACTTATGACCCCCGCCTTGTAAGGGCGGTGCTCTAACCAGCTGAGCTAATCACCCCCTGCTGTATGATGGTGGCAGATTATACAGGACTTTTTATAAAAATAAATATTTATTGGCAAAAAATTTTAATTTTTTTTGTTTCTGATTATTTACCACTTATTTTCATATCTTAATTGATACTAAAAATAGTAAAAATATAACTACTTTTGCATAAGAATAATGCTAGAATAACGACTTTTATTGTTTTTAATCTTACATACCGTTTTAAAATAAACTTATGGATTCATCCGCTTGTTTCCAGCTTAAAGGAAGCGCTTTTACTCTAACTGTTTTACAATTGTTTCATAACGATTTGGATTGCTTGCAGGCTGAATTAGGTGAAAAAGTTGCAATGGCACCCCAGTTTTTTAACCATACTCCAGTGGTTATTGATTTACATGAATTGGATGAAGACCAGCTCGACATCGATTTTATAGCCTTAAAAAAAATAATCTGTTCATTCAATATGATTCCTGTTGGTACTAAAGGTGCCGTTGAAAGCCAATTGCCCGCTATTGCCGATGCAGGTCTTGCGGTTCTTGCAGAAGCAAAACACCCTGCCGCTAAAAGCAGAGAAGAACATTCTGAACAAATTGAAGCCAAAAATCAGTCAGCTTCTGAACAAAATCAACAACAAGCTTTAGAAGAAAATAATAAAAACAAACAATTAACTCCTGAAGTAGAAATCAAAACGGTGAATATTCCTCAGCAAACGATGGTCATTACCCACCCTGTTCGCTCAGGACAACAAATTTATGCTCCCAATGGAGATTTAGTCATTAAAGGTGCCGTTGGTGCCGGTGCAGAAGTTTTAGCAGATGGAAATATCCATGTTTATGGCGCTTTAAGAGGGAAAGCAATGGCTGGTGTTAAAGGTGAAAAATCTGCTAATATTTTTTGTCATCAATTAGAATCAGATCTCGTTTCAATTGCTGGAATCTTTGCTCTAAGAGATGATATCCCACCAGATAATGAAGGGGTTGCCAATCATATCAATCTTGTAGATGAACGCTTAGTCTTTAATAAAATGTAATTTAGTTCTGTTTCAACCTAGTTAGATAAGGAAATAAAGTAATATGTCAAAAATAATTGTTGTAACCTCTGGTAAAGGTGGTGTTGGTAAAACAACAACAAGTGCAGCTATTGGTACAGGTTTTGCCCTTAAAGGATTTAAAACCGTGGTTATCGATTTTGATATAGGGCTTAGAAACCTTGATTTAATCATGGGCTGTGAAAGACGTGTTGTATTTGACTTTATTAATGTCATCACGGGAGATGCAACATTAAACCAGGCATTGATTCGGGATAAGAAAACAGAAAACCTCTATATCCTTCCAGCTTCTCAAACTCGTGATAAGGATGCGCTTAATCTGGAAGGTGTTGAACGAGTTTTAAATGAGCTTTCCGAAACTTTTGATTATATTATCTGTGACTCCCCTGCTGGTATTGAATCCGGTGCATTGATGGCTTTATATTATGCGGATGAAGCCTTTATTGTTACAAACCCTGAAGTATCTTCTGTTAGAGACTCAGATAGAATTTTAGGTATTTTAGATAGCAAAACAAAACGCGTTATTGAAAACCTGGAACCGGTAAAAACCCACCTTATTGTGACACGTTATTCACCAACCCGAGTTGCCGATGGCGAAATGCTAAGTACGGAAGATATTGTTGATATTTTATCTATTCCTTTACTTGGCGTTATTCCTGAATCAGAAAGTGTCTTACAAGCTTCAAATACTGGTCAACCTGTTATTTTAGATGAAGATAGTCATGCAGGTCAGGCATATATGGATATTATCGAACGCTTCCTTGGCGAAGATAAACCCATTCGATTTACTGAAATTGAAGAAAAGAAAGGCTTTTTCTCTAAAATGTTTGGAGGGAAATAATGAGTATTCTTAGTTTTTTTCGCACCGATAAAAAAAATAAGAAATCAGCTGTTAATGCAAAGGATCGGTTGCAGGTTATTGTTGCAGTTCAAAGAAAAGAACGTGAAAGTATTAATTTTTTACCTAAATTAAAAGAAGAAATTATGGATGTCATCAAAAAATATTTTGATGATATTCCAGAAGAAAGTATCAAGCTCCAGCTTGATAAACAGGATGACAATTGTACTGTACTTGAACTCAATGTCTCTTTACCTGAAAAATCTAAAGTATAACTAACTGATGATTGTTAAATGAGTGTCGAAATAAAAAGCGCCAAACAAATTAAAAAAATGCAGCTTGCTGGTAAGTTAGCCGCAGATGTATTGGATATGATAGAACCCCATGTCAAAGTTGGCGTCACAACAGATGAGCTGGATAAAATTTGCCATGATTATATTGTTGATGTGCAACAGGCCATACCTGCTCCACTAAATTATCATGGTTTCCCTAAGTCCATTTGTACATCGGTAAATCATCAAGTCTGTCATGGTATTCCCAATAATAAAAAACTAAAAAGTGGTGATATCATCAATATTGATATAACCGTTATCAAAGATGGCTATCATGGTGATACCAGCCGTATGTTTAAGGTTGGTAAAGCAACGGTTAAAGGTGATAGAATCTGTAAGATCAGTTATGACTGTCTACAAATTGGCATTGATGTTGTTAAACCTGGAGTTGATTTTTCTGCAATTGGCCAGGCAATTGAAGTTTATGCCAATAAACAATACTGTTCTGTTGTTAGAGAATACTGTGGTCATGGTATTGGTCAAAAGTTCCATGCAGAACCTCAAGTTGTTCATTATGCTGACAAAAATTCCGGTATTATTATGGAACCAGGAATGACTTTTACCATCGAGCCAATGATTAACTTAGGTAAAAGAGAAATAAAGCAATTACCTGATAAATGGACCGTCATTACTAAAGATAGAAGCCTCTCTGCACAATGGGAACATACCATACTGGTCACTGACACAGGTTGTGAAATTTTGACCTTATCAGAAAATTAAACTCATAAGATAACTGTTGGTTAATAATGTCTGAAAATGCCCTTTTGAATCAAAGTGATGATTCACTTCTTGATGAACTTAACTCATCTGATAATAATGAAATATCCATTCTTAAAGACAAACTTAAACAATTAGAAACTGAACAAGATACACAATTTGACAATCAGGCGAATATTATTCATCTGATACATGAACGCTCTCATGCTATTGACTCTATCCTGCAGCATCTTTGGCGCTACTTCAAACTCGAAAACTATGATATCTGCCTGGTCGCCGTTGGTGGTTATGGACGTGGTGAACTTCATCCCAAAAGCGATATCGATATCTTAATATTACATGAACATAGTGATGACTTAGATGATTCTGAATCCAAAGTGTTCAACTTAGTACAAGACTTTATTCGTCTTTTATGGGACATAGGACTTAATATTGGGCAAAGTGTTCGCACCGTAAAAGAATGTGTTGATGAAGCAGAAAAAGATATTTCTACGATCAGTAATCTTATGGAATCACGTCAGTTAATTGGCCAGATAACTTTATATAATGATTTAAAGTCTGCGATTGAACCAAGTAAGATTTGGCCTACTGCTGAATTTGTCAATGCAAAAATGAAGGAGCAGCACCTTCGCCATCAAAAGTTTAATGATACGGCATATAATCTGGAACCAAATATAAAAGAAGGACCGGGTGGCCTACGTGATATTCAGATGATTGCCTGGATTGCGAAGCGACATTTTGATGCCGAAACCTTAAAAGATTTAGTCAGTTTTCATTTTTTAACACCTGAAGAATATATACAACTGGAAAAAGGACAATCATTCCTATGGAAAATACGATATGCCCTTCACCGTTTTAGAAATCGCCCAGAAGAAAGACTTTTATTTGATCATCAACGCATTTTAGCCGAGAAGTTTAACTATAAAGATAATGATGAACAATTATCAGTAGAACAATTTATGGCTGATTATTATCAGAATATTATGGAGTTAGATAGGTTAAATGAAATCTTGCTTCAATATTTTAGAGAGATGATTCTATACAATGATAAAACAGAGGCACGACCGAAAAAAATTAATAACCGTTTTGTCATTTATAAAAATTATATTAGTACCATCAATGACAAAGTCTTTATTCGCTACCCTTTTGCGCTTTTAGAAATATTTCTGATTTTAGCTGAGAATCCATCCATAAAGGGTATCAGAGCTTCGACAATTCGAGAAATTAGAGCACATCATTATCTAATTGATAATACCTTTAGACAGGATCTGCGCTGCCGTTCAATTTTTATTGAGTTACTAAGGCAAAAAAGAGGCATCACCGCACAATTAAGGCGAATGAATCGTTATGGTGTCTTAGCCGAATATATCCCCCCATTTAAGCAAATCGTTGGTCAGATGCAACATGATTTATACCATGCTTATACGGTTGACGAACATACGTTAAGAGTTTTAAGAAATGTGAGGAGACTCAGTGTTGAAAAACATTTCCATGAAATGCCCTTAGCTAGCAAGATTTTTGCAAAAATTCCTAAACCAGAACTACTCTATTTAGCAGCCATTTTTCATGATATCGGTAAAGGCCGAGGCGGAGATCATTCTCAATTAGGTGCCGAAGACGCTGAAGCTTTTTGTCAATTACATGATATGAGTCCTACCGATATTCGGGTCGTTACCTGGCTGGTTCGCTCGCATCTTAAGATGTCTATGGTTGCTCAACGTAAAGATTTAGGTGATCCACAGGTTGTTCATGACTTTGCACTTTATGTTAAAGATTTAGTGCATCTTGATTATATCTACGTATTAACCGTTTCTGACATCCGAGCCACAAGCCCTAAAGTTTGGAGTACCTGGAAAGATTCCTTATTAATGGAACTTTATAATTTAACTAAAAAAGCCCTTTTAAAAGGTCTGGAATCTCCTATTGATCAATTTGAAAAAATTAATCATACCAAGATTATGGCCAATGAAATTTTACAAAAATCCGGTTTAACAATTGATCTTTATCATGGCTTATGGGAGCAATTGCCAAAAGATTATTTTATGCAAAATAGTGAACAAACGATCTCCTGGCACACAGACTTAATTTTAAAGAAACCCGATAACTCAGGACCTTTGGTTGCAATTCGTCCGGATGAAAATCGAGGCAGTACAGAAGTATTAATCTTCATGAGAGAAAAGAGCCATGTTTTTGCCCTGGTTACTTCAGTTATAGCGAAGTTAATGGCTAGTGTTACTGAGGCAAAAACCTATCGAACCAATAATGGCTGTCTTTTGCATAGTTATCATATTTTAGACGAACAAGATAAAGCCATTACTGATACACACTTTATCCAGAAACTAACACAACAATTAACGCAGGCACTTTCTGAAGATAACTATCAAATTCCTCAATCCACTAGAAATATTCCAAGAACACTTAAGCAATTTACGATTCCGACCGAAATAAAGTTTAGTGAGGATTTAGAAAACAACTGGACAATTATGTATATTAGTACCACAAACCGTCCATTTTTATTATCAAAAATTGGACAAACGTTGATACAACATGATATTCATCTGGTCAATGCAAGAATTTCAACTTTTGGCGAAAAGGTGGAAGATGTATTTTATATTTCTGATATGGCCAACCATTTAATTACAGATTTTAGCCTATTGAGAAAGCTAGAAATTGCCTTGATTGATACATTAGATGTAGAATAAAACCTCCTTAAACCTTGAAAAATCAATTGGAACGTAACGAGAATGAATAAATTGCTGAATCTTACTAAAATTTTTCTAGGTTAAATATGATAACTATAAATAATGCTTAATGTGTTTTAATCTGATGAATATGGAAGCCCTGGATTACCAACAAATAAAAAAATTACGGCAAAATTTTAAGCGGATTAATGAAAGTCGCTTAAAAAGATGCCACGAAGCCTTGTCTTCGATTGAACAAGACTTTCTCACCCTGCTGCCATTATTATTTCATGTTAATGATCCTAAATTGCCTGGTTTTATTTCAAAAGAAGTACCCGCAAGTATTCCACACTACTTCCCTGATAAAGCAACACAGGATGCAGGTCAAAGGTTAATTGACAAATCTTATACGATTAATAGAAGAGTCAGTATCACTTTAAGTATTCAGGGGGTTTATTTAGTAAATGCTCAGGGAAATATAGCCCATCATAATACGATTTCCGGTAATGAATGCTGGGTTTGCTTAAATGATAAAGTTACTGCGAAAGGAAAGGAACAATTAATTGAAAAAGCTGAATTAATTGTTGAATGGGCAAATCATAAGAATATTCAAATTAAATTCCATTTTTTTGATACGAATACCTGGAAAATATTAGATGAAGATGAGAATACAAACTTTGCATTACATAACTCACCTTTATATTTAGACCATTTTTATTATCACCATCAGGTTCTTGCCGGAAAGTTCCCTGTCTGGTGGTATATCACCTCTGAAAATCCAGAAGAATATGATCGACAATTACAACATATTGAAGAAAATGAATGGATTGATAATGCAGAGTTTATTGATTTAGGCCCTGTTAAAGAGTCTACACAGATTAGATGCTTACAAGCAACACTAGCACAATTGCTACACTTTTTAGAAACACCGTATAAATTTATTCTTGAAATTGTTTTACATGAAAGTTATGTCAAAAACTTTCCTAATAGCCGGATGATTAGTACTGAACTAAAGAATAGATTTCTTCAAGGTAAAACAGAAACTAATCTATTTGATCCCAACTTGCTTGCCTTAGAAACTGTTGAAAATTATCTTAAAGAAATTGGTGATGAACAGCGATTGGAACTTGTCAAACGCAGCTTTTATATCCTTGCTAAAGGCAAGACGGATGAAAATAATCGTATCCGTCGTTCTGACTGGCATAAAACTGCAACAAAGAAATTAGCTGATAGCTGGATGTGGACTGAAATCTTTTGTACAAACCTTGAACATTGTGCAGATTGGAGTATTGCTGAAGTATTGAAGGAATCTGATTGCCTGTATTATGCACTTAATAAAAGCTATCATTATTACCTCGAACAAACACAAGAAATTGAACTACTTGAAGACGTAAGAGCTTTATTAACACATAAATTTGATAGTACTTTTGAACAAAAGCCAGGGAAAATTTCCTATATCGATACATCCATTACAAATGTTCCACTACATCAAAAACAATTGACCATCATACCCACGAAAGTTAAAAATAATGAAATTCTAAGATTATACACTGGCTCTGTGACAGTTAATACTGCTAGAAATGAACCAATTATTAAAACTAGCACCTCCATTATTGAGTTGTTAAGCTGGGCCTATTTTAACCGTGTCTTAAATGAAAACACCCATATTTATGCCTACTCGAATAAGGCAATATTATCTGAATTAAGTATTAAAAAAATTGTTCGATTCTTAAGTCAGAATGTAAAAAAACCACAACTTGCTATTTCTTCATCAGAAAATTTTACCGATCCGGTATCGATTAAAAAGTTAATGCTTTTTGTCAACTTTGGTATCGATCCACTTAAGCGTTATACAGAAAATAATCAGCAACTAACCACTGCCGAAATAGATGCATTTAATTTCAGTACACAAAAAATTAATATCGTAAGAACCTTTGAATCGATTGAATACAATTCAAGAAATGAAGTCACTATAACTCATTCAGATGATGTTCCTAAAATGATTATTGATTTCATTCAGGAACTGCTTAGTTGGGCTATAGTTGAACCGGAATCTCCGTTTGATAAATTTTCTATATTTACATCTGAAAGCGGTCGGGATAAGTTAGTTCACTATCGTGTCATAGAAGTTTTTCAGGAAATTGTCCATTACTTTAGAGAACAATATAAAAATAACACCATTGATACTGCACGATATATGATGATGATAGGAAATCGCTGTTACATTATTCTCTATCAGGATGATGTGCCAAAGATTTCGACTATAAAAAGCCTTAAAGATTTGATCTTTTTATTTAGCCGCCCAGAGCCAAATAAAAGACAAATTTGTATTGGAAAAGGCTTTTTAAATCATAGTGTTTTTCCAAATATTTTTAATTCATCTAAACTCAATGAAATACAATTGTATTACCTTAACGATGAAGCGAGTGGTAAAGTTCAAATCTATGTTGTTGATGAGCGTGGTTCATTATTTACTGAAACGGTTGTGACCGAAAATGTGCCCGCTTTATTACAAAGTTTTTATTCTTTTCTTAAGTTTTCTATCAAACATCTTGCACAATTTGTCAACCATATTGAAGTGAGTAATTTAATCAATAAAATATCCTTCTATCAGCTTAGTTTTGATAAAAAACATAATCCTGTGATGACCGAGGAACAACTCCCAGCAGAAATAGATAATACTTTTCTAAATATTAAAGTTCTGACTAAAATGATAGAGAAAAAAACAGAAATTAATTTATGGTGTGAACAACAAAAGTTTTCTTCAACAAAACATCCAGATAATCTTTATTATACGCTAGCTCAGTATATCCTGAATTTGAGGCAATCCGGGATAAAGAAACCATTTTATATTACACAATTAGATGTCGCTGCTAATTTTCTAAGTCTTAAAGTACCTGAACAAGCGCAATTACTGCATTATCTTAATAGTAAAAAGCTTTTGGAAGAAAAAATACATAAATATAGTCATCAGCAGTAATACTGGCATAAGTAGTATGCAATTTAATTTTAACTATGCAGGGCTGTGATTAATAGATGTTTTATTTGCTATAGAGAAACCCTCAATTTAACTAACAAAACATCTACTCTTAAATATCAAAATATTTTTTGGTTGACGACTCATAAGTAACAAATTTTTAAACTCTTGATTTTGTTACTTATCGCTTCGAGCGTATTGTTTGTTTTACGCTGTGGGCAATTTAGATTAACAGATACATCTGCAATTAGGATTGAGGTCCTGGTGGAACTTTACCAACTTTAGTTTCAGTTGTGCTACTTTCCTGGTCCTGTTGCTTAGTAGCTACTTCTTCACGAACCTTATCCATATCCAGAGCACTTGCTTGTGAAATAACATCTTCAAGCATTGAGCTCTGTAGAGCTCCTGCTTCAGAAAATAAAATAATCTGGTCACGAAATATCATTAAAGTTGGAATTGAACGAATATTAAACATAGCACCAAGTTGTTGTTGTTCTTCTGTATTAACTTTAGCAAAAACAATATCTGGATATTTTTCAGACAATTCTTCATAGACTGGAGCAAAGCCCTTACATGGGCCACACCATGGTGCCCAAAAATCAACAATAACAAAGCCATTGTCTGTGATTGTCTGTTCAAAGTTTTCCATTGTTAATTCAACTGTTGCCATGTTAACTCCTCAATTAATAATTTATTTTCCGCCACCTTCACAAAGAGGAGAGGCAAGTTCCTTATCGGACTTCTCTATCCATTGTTCTGGTGTGTATGCATGTACAGCCAGTGCATGAATAATTTTTAATTCATCTTCAAGCACCTTATTAATCATCCGGTGACGATTGATAAGGCTTTCCCCATCAAAACGCTCACTCACCACAATGATCTTAAAATGTGACTGAGAACCTGCCGGCACATTATGCATATGTGTTTCGTCTTCCACTTTAAGGAAACTTGGCTCAAATTCATTTTCTAATTTTTTTGTGATCTCTGTTTGCATGATCAAAACTACCTGGCTTTTCGTATTGTACATTAGATAGGGAAGATTTTATTATATTCAAGGCCTATCACCATGATATTTGAAAATGCAGCGAGAGTTTTCAAAGATTATGGCTATAAACAGTTTATCATTACAGATATATGATAAAATCAAGCGGTAAATAGTACACTCTGCATTCATACATTTAACAATTCAATTTTCAATATGACCGACAAAAAATATCAAGTAATCTATTGCGATCCCCCCTGGCATTATAATAATAGGAAATCCAATGGTGCTGCCGTCAATCACTACCCAACTATGAAACAAAACGAATTAATCAAAATGCGCAGTTTTATTGATGATATTGCAGATACCCCCTGTTTCTTATTAATGTGGGCTACCTATCCGCTATTGGCTGAATCGCTGGAATTAGTTAACGCCTGGGGATTTACATATAAAACCGTTGCATTTACCTGGGTGAAAAAATATGCCAATGGTAATTATTCTATTGGCGGTGGTAATTATACCCGTTCTAATGCAGAAATTTGTTTATTGGGGCTGAGAGGTAAAAATTTTAAAGTGCAGGATTTTGTAAAAAATCGAGCCATAAATCAGATTATCGAAACCAATGATCAAGGAAAAAGAATTCATTCCCGTAAACCATCTGAAACAAAGGAAAGAATCGATTTATTATTCGGGAAAGATGTCAATAAAATTGAGCTATTTGCCCGTGAAACTAGTGATGGATGGGATCATTGGGGCAATGAAGTTGATAAACTAACCAATGTTAAATAGTTCAATTTCACTTATTCAAACCTATAAAAAAATATTCAAACTCGCTTTACCTATTCTGGCCATGCAATTTAGTCAAATGTCCATGGGTATTGTTGATACTATCATGGCTGGCCAGGCTAGCTTAAACGATCTAGCTGCCGTTGCCATTGGAGCCAGTATATGGTTGCCCATCTTTTTATTGATCTTAGGCATCTTGACGGCTGTTACGCCAACAGTTTCTCATTTAAATGGCGCCAATCAATTACATAAAGTAGAGCATGTTGTTAGGCAAACTATCTGGATAGGAATTGTCATCTCACTGTTTGCTATTTTCCTATTAAATCATATGGACTCTGTATTAGATATTATGCAGGTTAGTAAAATTACACAGCCAATCGTTATAGGTTATCTTTATGCAGTTTCCTGGGGCATATTGGGCGTTTCTTTGTTTTTTATTTTGCGCTGTTTAAATGAAGGCTTAGCCAATGCAGTCCCCGTTATGATCGTTGGCTTAATTGGTCTACTAATTAATATCTTTTTTAACTATCTGCTCATTTTTGGCAACTGGGGCTTTCCTGCTTTAGGTGGTGCAGGTGCAGGCTGGGCAACAAGTATTAGCCACTGGTTAATGGCTATTATGCTATTGGTTTATATTATAAATGCCAAACTCTTTAATAATATTAGAATATTTAAGTTTGACTTTAGAATTGACTTGAATGAAATTATGTCTTTATTTAAATTAGGCTTACCCATAGGTATTGCTTATTTTGTGGAAGGAAGCATTTTCTCGGTGATTGCTTTATTTATTGCCTCACTTGGAACTTTTGTCGTCGCATCACACCAAATTGCCTTAAATATTGCTACTTTTGTTTTTATTCTTCCCCTGAGTCTATCTATAGCGATGACCATTCTGGTTGGACACGCTAAAGGTGCAAATAATCCTCTACAACTTAAAAGAATTGTTTATGCTGGATTTTCTATATCCATATTTCAGGCAGTTATCATTGCTATTCTGATTCTGTTATTTGCATCAGATATACCGACATTATACACACAAGAAGCAAAGGTCATCAACTTAGCTTCTCATTTGATGCTGTTTGCTGCAATTTATCAATTACCGGATGCTATTCAATTATGTGGCTCAGCAACGCTTAGAGGTTTAAAAGATACCGCAATACCGATGTTGTTTTCTATTGTATCTTTTTGGATTATTGGCTTCCCTCTTGGCTATTTTCTAGCACTAAGCAACCATATTGTTGCAGCAATGGGTGCATCAGGCTTTTGGATAGGTTTGATATGTGGTTTGTGCTTATCATCAGTTTTACAAAGTTTAAGACTAAGAATTATGATGAAAAAACTGAATGATTAATTATTTTTTACCTTCAGATTTTGTTTAATTAGGGGGGGAGAGCTTTCAGATGTTAGACTGGGCAATAGATGAATGATCAAGAGCCTTTAATATTTCTGTTATTTTTTCAGCTGGTTGCGGTTGATAAAAATGATAACCCTGAAGCTTTTCACAACCATGCTTAACTAAAAAATCAACTTGTTCCTGCGTTTCAACGCCTTCAGCAATGACATCATATTTTAAACTTTTCGAAAGTGCGATAATGGCTTTTGTAATGGAGGCATCTTCACTATTAAATGGTAAATCTTTAATAAACGAACGATCAATTTTTAATTTATTAACCGGCAACTGCTTTAGATAAGATAAAGAAGAATAGCCGGTTCCAAAATCATCAATGGCTAATTTAATTTGATTCATCCGTATTTTTTTTAATAAGGCTATATTCTTATCCGGATCATGCATCACATGATTTTCTGTTATTTCAAACTCTAATAATGATGGATCAAAATTAAACTCATTTAATAATTGCTCTAGTTGGTAAATATACTTTTGTTGATGTAATTCTTTTAAAGTCATATTTATCGATAATGTCCCAGGATTAAGTCCTTCACGATACCAAGAGGAGAATTGAGTTAATGCCGTTTTTAGCATAAATTCATCAAGTTCCAGTATTAAATTTGTGCGATCTGCAACAGGAATAATTTTATCTGGTAAAACCAGACCTAGTGTCGGACTATTCCATCGAATAAGGGCTTCCATAGCAATAATCTTACCTGTTCGACCATTGACCTGAGGCTGAAAATAGGCGATGAATTCATTATTAGCAATACCAGCACGAATTTGAGCCTCCATAACGACACGCTCATAGGCTAACTCTGTTATTTCACTACTATAATATTGAAAGTTATTTCTACCTTCACTTTTAGCACGGTACATGGCTGCATCAGCATTTTTTATCAAATCATGCGGCGTTTGACCATCATCAGGATAAATACTAATACCGATACTTGCGCCAACATAAAATGACTGGAAATCAATTTCAATTTCTTTTTCAATAGAGGAAATAATCTTAGTCGCCAGGGTAGAAAGATCATCTTTTCTTGGTATATCATCCAGTAGGACAACAAACTCATCCCCCCCCAATCTCACTAATAAATCATCTTTTCGAACCAGAGAATGCAAACGCTTTGAGACAATTTGAAGAACCATATCGCCAACATGATGACCAAAAGAATCATTAATTTCTTTAAATCTATCCAGGTCAATGAATAACAGTGCTACTTTATGTTGATGTCTCTGTGCTGAAGATAAAACCTGCTCCAGAGTCAAATTAAAAAAAAGACGATTTTTAAGGCCTGTTAAACCATCATGATTAGCCTGATAATCTGATTCTTCACGTTGCAATGTTAAATCATGACGGGAAGAACGAATTGCTGTAATCATATGATTTAATGCCATAGCAATTGCTTTTAGCTCAATAGGTCCTGCTTCTTTAATCTTGTGACATGGTATTCCTTCTTTATCTACATTTTTTATCGCAGCTAATATTGTTGAAATTGGCTTCAGTACCAAATATTCAATCGTAATAAATAAAACGATAAATATTAAAACAGAAATAAATAAAGTATTTTTAAAGGTATCAGCAATAATAACTTTTAATTCTTTATTCAAGTTATCATCCGAAATATAAAGGTATATTTTTCCAATTTTTTTTCCATTAGAAAAAATTTCTCTGGAGTTTTGATAAAAGCTATCCTGGATAAGATTTTGATGTAATAAATTATTTACATCGTATTCAAGTACTCGTCCAGATTTATCTTTAATCTTTCCAGTTATATAGACTTTTTGGCCTATGACTGCGCCCATTACATCATCTTCTAGAATAATAGCAGCAAGATCAGAAGTTTTAACTTCATTCAAAACAATTTGCGCATATTCACTAATTGCGTACGCAGGAATTAACTTTGAAAAAGTTTCACTGAGACGTTGTAATCTCAATTCAGACTCAACGTTACTTTGGGCTATAATAGATTGTTTGGTCTGATAGTATGTATAGAATGCATTCGCTGCCATTATCAGAATGATAGTAGCAACAATTACAACTCCAAGATTTACCAATAAAGAACGTCTGTTCAGCAACATAAAGGCCTATTTAGTCCTTTATGCCCAACACATTTAATCGAATAACGGGTAACTTTTGTTGAATATTTTCTGATGATATGGCTAAAATTGGTAACTGAATTTGTTGTTGAACTTTTTTGCCCTGTAAATGTTGAACCAATGTTTGAACTGCTTTTTTACCCATTAAATAAGGTTGCTGCATTGCAGATCCAACTAAAACACCTTGGGGGATCAAATCCAGAAACTCGGGTTCTGCATCAAAGGTAATTAATAAAACCTTTTCTTTATTATTAGTTTCTTCTATTGCTCTTAGTGCACCTTGATATCGATTAGAACCCTGAAGCCAAATTGCCCTCAGTTTTGGATGTTCATTTATCATATTTAAACTATATTGATAAGTTTCATCTTCTGTCCAGGTCTTTTGCTGTTTTAAATCACTTCCTTTAATGCCTGCCTCATTCATAGCTTTCATAAAACCAGTCGTTCTGGCCTGTCCATTAAGTCGTTTTTGTGGAATTGCAACAATACCAACTTCTGAATTTTTCCAGTCTAGTGACTCGATTTTATTTGCCAGCACCTTACCAATTTCATATGCACCTTGAAAATTATTAGAAGAAATATAGGAGACATAATCACCACCATCAGTTCCTATATCAGAAATTACAACGGGTATATTGGCTTTATTCGAAAATTTCAAAATGGTAGAGCAAGCCGAAGATGATGTTGGAGAAACAATAATACCATCGACCTTATTTTTAATCACTTTAAGCGTATTTTTTAATTCTGTCTTGCGGCTATTGGCGGCGCTATAAATTTCTATTGAATATCCTAAATCAGCAGCTGAATCCTGAATGCCACGACTCATAATTTCCCAAAAAGGAATTTTCATATCCGAAACTAAATAGGCAAGTTTCTTAGTTTTTTGAGCTTCATCTGCATTCACATGATAAACAAATAACAAATTAAAACATAAACCTAATACAATTAAATTAGCTGATATCATTCTTTTAATTAAAAATGTAAATTTCATAAATCACCTATAATGATTGTTTTTATACTAATAAACCTATAAAAATCAGACCAATACCAACATAAATTGCAGCTTCAATTGAACCAATTGCTACATTACGCTGCTCTCCTACTTCTTCTCCTACATTCACACCACTTAGAATAATGTGTCGAAGAACAATCGCTAAAATAATTTGTAGTGCAAATAACATTAATGCAATTATCAGCCAGGCAGTTATTGACATAACTAACAATTGAGGATCATAAATCACAACACCAGAAGCGGCAGTTAAAGCTAAACCAAGTCCCAGGCGGTGGCCAGAAAAACGTATTGCCAGAGCTATATTGCCAGATTGCAGTTCAGACTGTAGGCTTCTACCTGAACTCTTGTGTCTGGAATCAAACACTTTGCTACGATAAATCGTTGCAAATAATAAGATAAATTGCGACAAAATAAAGACAATTGCAACAACGACCAGACCTAAGAAGGTTGAACCATCAACCCAGGTCATAGCGCCTCTGATAATAATTGCGCTTGCTATCATATTAAAAGCATCAGTAATACCTGCAGCCGCATTACCTTTGAGAATTTCATCATGTATTGAAATTTCTGACAAAATAAAACGATCAAAAATTTTACGTGTAAGCCACATAAATACCATCGCAGCGACACCATAAACAACCATTAATGTGATTTCATTGGTATAGCTATGTCCCGCATCACCGGCAGCAACACCCATCATTAAAATAGCCACGGCTATAATCGCACCTGCCATGGTAATGCCCGCAGAAAAATTATCTTGTTTAGCCAATATATCTTTTAAAGAAACATCACTAATACTTCCCGCGAGAAATTTTAAAATAGCCATAAATCCCATAATGATGATGAAATCAATGACATAATAAACAATTGAAGCATCACTAAGCATGATCATTTGAGTTATGTTTTCCATTTATCTTGTTCCTTCTATCCGATAATTACGCTGAACAGTTACTATTTAACAACTATTTTCCACCTCGAGAAAAACTACTACGGGAAGAGCTGCTTCTGGAATTACTAAAAAATCCTGATGTTCTTTTTGCTGGCTTAGAAACACTAGATTTGCCAGATGATTTTGAGAATAAACTAGAGCTGCGCTTGCCAGAATCTATGCCTGAGTGTCTAGGCCCAGAGCCTCCGCTGCCATATTTTTTACCCATATTATTGTTAATATTTTTATTTTGCTGGCTATAAGTACTCATTCGCTTACGACCTTGTACCGAGCCATATTGTTTTTTAGGTTTGGCTGGAGAGATCCCGCTATTACGCATTTTTTTATTTTGGCCAGAAGTATAAGAGCGATCTGTACGACTACCATAACCTGACCGTCCATAATCATTATAATAGGAATAACGTGGGGTCGAATTCCAACGGTCATAATAAATTGGCCCATTGTTGTAACGAGAACCATTAAACATGCTGCTGAAAAAAGCATATTGTCCATACCAGTGCCAGAAGCTATTACCATTACTATCCTGACGGTAAGAACCATAGACAGGATTTCCTACCAGATAACTACCGGGAGTGACTTTTTCTCCTTTTACATGAGCAGTATTTTCATTCTTCGGGATACTGACTCGAGCTAACTGACCATCCGACAAATCGGCCATGGTATTGATCAAATCTAGTAAAGAATCGTTGAAAACTGTTTTGTCAGAACCGGCATAGACAGATGTTAACGATTCTAATGATCTGATATATTCCTGTTTATTTTCCGGCTTTAAATTTACCTTTGCTAAGCGATCATTCAGTCCTTTATATAAACTGCCTTCTCGAGTTGCATCCTTAGCTAAAGCTCTACTCACCGGCTTAAGTTCAGGTTTTAAATTTGCTAACTTGCGCGCATAAATATCAACTAATTTAATATTTATCAGATCTTTTCTATCTAGGGCATTACCAAGCGCATCCAGTTGGGATTTAGTGCTAGCATGCTCTAATTGAATTTTGGCTTCATATTCATTACCACAACCAGCAAGAATAAGGGCAAACAGAATAATGAATAGAAAAGCACGAATCTGAAAATTGTTCTTCATTATATTAACCAATAAAGTAGTATGCTAAATAAAGATTGTACTCTATAGCTCCAATCTTTGGAAATGCAGCATTATAACAAGCCAATCACGACAATATACTCTTAATTTAGGTGTCTATTGTAACGCGTTTAAAATGTCTTGGATACCTGCAATAGTATGATTATCGTTGCTCATAAGTATTAAAGCAGATGCTGCTATTTCTTCATGTGCCAGGGGATTAGTAATAAGAGCTCCGGTATTTATATCAATATATGCTATGGCCAGGCCAAAGTCCTTTTCAAGTAATTTAATGACTATATTTTTCCATTGAAGCCCGCTTAATTGAATATCATAGCGTAAATAATGCTCCCCTTCTGCTGAAAATAAATTCTCAATTATTTGTTCCGATCCTGGTGCGGCTAAACCTCTAACCAGCATTTCAGGATAAGCACGAATAGGTCTTAAGACAATATCAGCGCCCATTTCTTTAAACTTTTCTCGATTTTTATCATCTACACATTCAGCCAAAATAAGTGGTTGCATTACATCCATTTGTTTTAAGCGATATAAAATATCAAAAGTTCGACTATCCGAATTAATATCCTGCTCATCTTTAGCAAGAATAACAATATACTTAGCTTGTTCAGGGCCAACCGCTGCTAAATCTTCCTGAATCAGCGCACTACCAGTATAGTGAGCCAGGCCCGACATTTTAGATAATTTAGATGGTAGTCCCTGGGGAAATTTCTCAGTTAATATCTCGATATTGCAATCATCAATTCCACTACTCCTAAGCTGTTCAATAAATTTCATAAAGAACGTTTCACCATGTTGATTTGGTGTATTGATAATCAAAAGATGATCTTTCATTCCCCACTCCCATGTACCATTCATTTTTTTTGTTCGGATGCTTGCGCGATATTCAAAGTAATCACCCGCAATTTTAGCAGCCAGAAAAATACCGCCAATATATAATAAAACAATTGTTGCAGCCTTACCCGGCAGTGTTGATGCACTGATATCTCCATAACCAGTCGTTGATAAGGTTGTTAAGGTTAACCAAAGCCCATCTGTCCAATGAAAATGTTCAAATAACACCATCAAAACAACATGTAAAACAATGATGATTATCAAATACATTAAGGCTCTAATGATAGAACGCTTTAAATCATCCTCCGAAAAAGATAATTTATCCTGTTTAATCTGATGAACAATTTGTCTAAAAATAATCATTTTTTATGATTTATCAGGCCATTATGACTTTGATGGCCACATTGCCGTCATTTTCCTCATAGGCAACATTACACAAAGATGAACTTCAGTGCGGCCACCATCAAAAACTCTAAATTCGATTGAATGTTTCCTGTCATCTGACACTAACCAGGCATAATCACACTCAATTTCACCTTCATCGGCATGAGCAGGAATACCCTTGATACGGTAGTCGCCCTGATATCGATAAGCAATTTCAAAACCTTCCTGACGATATTTAGGACTTATCCAGCCCACTAAATCTTCAGGTAGCAAATTCATACTTATATTAGCTTGCAAGGTATGATTGACTCCAGTGTCCGGATCCAAAATAGATGCAATATCATCTTCCTGAAAAACCTGTAATAGAGTATCTGGTAACACAGAACGCGCTAATTCTAACTGTTCACCAATAACACAGAGTCGAAATTTTTCATCAACATCATCCAGATCAAAATAAGTTTTGAAATTTTTATCGCTGCCATAATTAAGCGTCCAGATATCCTTAACCTGGAAACTCCGATTCGCCAGTAAACTTTGCTCCATTAATTCAAATTCAATCATATCGCCCAAATTTAAATCTTTAGGATGATTTAGTTCTCTAACAATCTCTTTTTCTTCTTTTTTAAAGATATCAAATAATCCCATATAAATTTCCAGTTGTCAGTTGTCAGTTGTCAGTTGTCAGTTGTCAGTTGTCAGTTGTCAGTTGTCAGTTGTCTGTTTTCTGTTTTCTGTTTTTTG
>JADGAU010000063.1 GCA_015231865.1 Gammaproteobacteria bacterium
TTTTATCAGAGAATTGTAATGTTAACCAGAGAATAGTAATGCTCAAAATATATAATAGTCTAAGCGCAAAAAAAGAAGAATTTATTCCAATCAGACCTGGGAAAGTCTCGATGTATGTCTGTGGAATGACCGTTTATGATTTCTGTCATATTGGGCATGCAAGAGTTTTGGTTGTCTTTGATATTGTAAGCCGTTATTTTCGCCATATCTATGGTAAAGAAAATGTGACTTATGTTAGAAATGTCACCGATATCGATGACAAAATCATTCAAAGAGCAAATGAAAACAATGAACATTTTCTAGAATTAACCAGGCGATTTACTGATGCCATGCATGAAGATTCTGAAGCTTTAGGGATTTTGCCGCCAGATATTGAACCTAAAGCAACTGAACATATGCCGCAAATTCTTAATATGATTAAGACGTTGGTTGACAAGGGTATTGCATATCAGGCAGATAGCTCTTCGTCACAAAACAATTTGTCACAAAATAATGATGTTTTCTATCAAATTGACAAGTTCCAGGAATACGGAAAATTATCTAAAAAGAATCTTGATGAATTACAGGCAGGACGACGAGTTGGTGTTGAAGAAGCGAAAAGAAACCCGCTTGATTTTGTCCTTTGGAAAGCAGCTAAAGAAAATGAACCCAGCTGGGATTCACCCTGGGGAAAAGGAAGACCTGGTTGGCATATAGAATGTTCGGCAATGTCTACTCATTGCCTGCATGAACACTTTGACCTACATGGTGGAGGCCTGGATTTGCAATTTCCGCATCATGAAAATGAAATAGCACAGTCAGAAGCCTGTACGGATCAAAAGTTTGTTAATTACTGGATGCACAACGGTTTTGTAAAAATTGATGATGAAAAAATGTCTAAGTCTTTAGGTAATTTCTTTATTATCCGCGATGTACTAAAGGTTTATGCGCCAGAAGTGATTCGATATTTTATCTTAAATAGTCATTATCGTAGTGCCCTAAATTACTCGGACGATAATCTGGATAAAGCGAAAGCTTCATTATCCAGTTTATATAATACTTTAATTGGTTTTGATGACGATGATCTGACAAATGAATCATCTAAAGAACAAATAAATGATGATAATGCCTATAGCAAATCATTTTTTAAAGCCATGGATGATGACTTTAATACACCCAAAGCAATTGCCGTGTTATTCGAAATTACGCATGATATTCACAAAGCAAGCGATCAAAATAAAAAACTTAAATTAGCGATACGATTAAAACATCTTGCTGGATTTTTAGGTTTGTTACAACAATCAGCTGAATCATTTTTACAATCAGGTGTCGGTGATGATGGGCAATTATCTGCGGAAAAAATTGAACAATTAATTCAGGATAGAGCAACTGCCAAGGCAGATAAAAACTGGGCCGAATGCGATAGAATTCGTGATTTATTACAGGCTGATGGTGTTATTCTTGAAGACGGGCCGGAAGGAACTCGCTGGCGTCGATAATTTATTCAATATTTATACTTTACTTCAATTAATTAGTCCTTATATTCAGTTCTAATGTATTTATAAACTTTGCTAGTATATAATTCCGCTCATTTGTAAAAAACGGAGAATAATTCTTATGGCCTGGAACGAACCGGGAAATTCTGGAGGTAATGGAAAAAGCCCCTGGGGAAATAATAATGGTGGTAATAATCAAGAGCCGCCTGATTTAGATGAAATTTTAAAAAACTTAAATGATAAGTTTAGTAAAATATTTGGTGGCAAAGGCGGAGATAATCGCAAAAGAGCATCAAATGATGGTGGATCATCATCAGGTGGTGAAATTAACAAAGGCTTGCTGATATTACCCGTTATCATTGGTGCGATTATTTGGGCGCTAGCTGGCATCTACACCGTTGATCAGGGTAAACAAGCCGTGATTTTACAATTGGGTGCTTACTACAATACTCAGGATGCTGGTCTGCATTGGCATGCGCCGATTTTGCAGGAATATTACATTGTTGATGTTTCTCAGATTCAAAGTCTGAATTTAGGTGATCGCGAAAGCGAGGCCTTAATGCTAACCAAAGATGAAAACATCGTTGACATTAAAATGACGGTTCAATTTCGTATTCAGGAGCCGGAAAAATTCCTTTTTAATGTGAAAGAGCCCGGTATGGTTTTAAAGCAGGTAACCGAAAGTGCGATTCGTGAAATTATCGGCTTAAATAAAATGGATTATATTATTACTGGCGGTCGTTCTGAAATTGCACAAAAAGTTCAATTATTATCCCAGGAAATTTTAGACAGATATCAGTCCGGACTTATTATTACTAACTTCGTATTACGTGATGCCCAACCTCCTGAGCAGGTTCAACATGCTTTTGATGATGCGGTAAAAGCACGTGAAGATAGACAGAAGTTTATTAACCAGTCTCAAACTTATCAAAATGAAATTCTGCCAATTGCTCGAGGTAATGCCGCTAAGGAAATTGCAGAAGCTGAAGCGTATAACGAACAGGTTATTTCTGAGGCGAAAGGTCAGGCAAGTCGTTTTACCAGTATTCTAAAAGAATATTCATTAGCTAAGAATGTCACCAGACATCGTTTATATATCGATGCAATTGAGTCAGTTTTTGCTAACACCAGTAAAGTATTAATTGATAATAAATCTAATAATAGTTTGTTATATCTGCCAATTGATAAATTGATTGCCAATAATAGGAATACCAATATGCCCATGATTGATACAAAAGATCCTTCAAGTGCTTCTGGTTCAGAGTCAATGAATGTACCAAGAAGTAACTTTAGTCAGGATTTATTGAAATCAAGTCGCCAGGCCAATAGTTCCCGTTCCAGAGATTCAAGGGAGAGACGCTAATGAAATTTATTATCGCTATTTTTATTTTTGTTATTGTTAGTATTGGTTCTGCTTCGTTTTTTACCGTCAATGAAACTGAAAAAGCACTGATGTTTCAATGGGGTAAGATTGTTCGTTCAGATTTTGAGCCCGGTTTTCATATGAAAATTCCATTTATGAACAATGTCAGAAAATTTGATGCCCGTATCCAAAGCTTTGATGCCAGACCGCAACGTTATTTAACCTTAGAAAAGAAGAATGTCATCGTTGATTCTTTTATTCAATGGAAAATTGATAATGTGAAAGAATATTACACCTCAATGAGGGGTAATGTTGGTAATGCTCAGGATCGAATATCGACGATTATTTCTGAAGGTTTATTAGCCGAATTTGGTAAACGTAATATGCACGAGGTTATCTCGGGTGAGCGTAAAGAGATTATGGATAAAATAAATATTTCAGCCAATAAAATTATTTCTGAGTTTGGTATTTCTATTGTTGATGTGCGTATCAAACGAATTGAATTGCCGCCGGAAGTTAGTTTATCGGTTTATCAACGTATGGAATCAGAGCGTCAACGTATTGCTAAGGATTACCGCTCCAGAGGTCAGGAAGAAGCGACTAAGATTCGAGCCCAGGCAGAAAAAGAAAGAACCATTATTTTAGCTGAAGCCTATAAAACAGCAGAAATAATTCGTGGTGAGGGTGACGCCAAGGCTGCTCAACTATATGCACAGGCTTTTGATGCAGATAAAGAGTTCTTTACTTTCTATCGCAGCTTAAATGCATATAAAAATTCATTTAGCAATCAGTCGGATGTAATGGTGTTATCACCCGATTCGGATTTCTTCAGCTACTTTAAACAAGCCAACGGAAGTATTCCCGCTAAAGGGCTTCCTCAATAAATGGTTGTATGGCAGGAATTATTTGTCGTTATAGCAATGGTCATGGTATGGGAAGGACTGCTACCGACAATTAACCCTGCTTTTTTCCGTCAATTGATGGCGAAAGTCATTCAAATGAATGATAATCAACTTCGTCAAATGGGCCTTGTCAGTATGACAATCGGCGCCATTTTATTATACTTATTAAAATCATCATAAATTTTCATTGATTAAATTGTTATGCTAAAAAAAGATCGTTGGTTATTGCCTGAAGGTGTGCGTGAGATAATGTCTCCGGAAGCCAGAGCAATTGAAATGAGTCGTCGTAAAATATTAGATATGTATCATGGTTGCGGATACGATTTGGTACAACCGCCTTTTATTGACTTTTATGACTCCTTGTTAACCGGTATGGGACATGATTTAGAGTTAATGACCTTTACGTTAACTGACCAATTGTCAGGTAAGTTATTGGGTATTCGTTCCGATATGACGCCCCAGGTATCCAGAATTGATGCACATTATATAAAAGATCATCACCCTAGCCGTTTATGTTACCTGGGAGAGGTTCTGCAATCACGCTTAGATGATTTTTCACAATCTCGTTGCCCGCTTCAAGCTGGGGCAGAAATCTATGGTCATGATGGTATTGAAAGTGATATAGAAATTATCCAATTAATGATTAAGACTATTCGTGCAGTCGGTGTTGATTCTTTAACTTTAGATTTAGGACATGTTGGAATTTTTCGTTGTTTATCAGAACAAGCAGAGCTTTCAGATTTTGATAGAGAGCAATTATTCGAAGCTTTCCAACGTAAAGCAATAACCGAAATTAAAGCATTTCTAGCACAATTAAATTTAGCTCAAGAATATCAGGATGCCTTTATTAACCTGGTTAATCTTCATGGTTCGATTGATATTTTAGCTAAGGCGCGTGAGCAATTAAATTACCCGGATATTATTAAACATATTGATTTATTAGAACAAGCTGCAAATAAACTTCAACAACTAACTCCTAATGTAAAATTATTTTTTGATTTATCTGAGTTGCGCGGATTTAATTATCATACAGGTATTGTATTTTCTGCCTACATTGAAGGACATGGGCAAGCAATAGCTCAAGGTGGACGATACGATGGTATTGGCGAAAAATTTGGCCGTGCACGTTCAGCTACTGGTTTTAGTACCGATCTGGCACATCTTGTTGAGATAACTGGTTTTCATCAAAATTCTCAGGATTGGGAGCAGTTAAAAGCCATTTTTGCACCAGCAGTTGATGAAGGTAATGAAAGCCTATGTTTAGCAATTGAGAAATTAAGAGCAGAAGGCGAACGTGTAATATGTGAGTTAAAAGGGCAAACTGTTGATTATGATAAAATGAATTGTAATCGCCGTTTGGTCTGTAAAAATAAAGTTTGGCTAGTAGAGTCTATTTAATTAAAGGGAATAAATATGGGAAAGAATGTTGTCATTATTGGATCTCAATGGGGAGATGAGGGCAAAGGTAAAATTGTTGATTTATTGACGGATAATGTTGCAGCGGTTGCTCGTTTCCAGGGTGGTCATAATGCTGGTCATACCTTGGTGATAGACGGTAAAAAAACAGTCTTACATATTATTCCATCAGGCATATTACGCGAAAATGTTGAATGTTTAATTGGTAATGGCGTTGTATTAGCGCCAGATGCATTAATTAAAGAAATGGATGAGTTAAAAGAGCAGGGTATCAATGTCGCAGAAAAACTTAAAATCAGTGAAGCGACTCATCTTATTCTTCCTTATCATGTGGCTTTAGATCATGCCCGTGAAAAGGCAAGAGGAAAAAAGGCTATTGGTACTACCGGTCGCGGAATTGGTACAGCCTATGAAGATAAAATTGCCCGTAGAGCACTTCGTGTTGGTGACTTGTTAAATGAAACTGTTTTCGCGGAGCGTTTAAAAACGGTCATGGAATATCATAATTTTTCATTGGTTAATTTTTATAAAGCTGAAGCGGTTGATTATCAGAAAGTGCTTGATGAAATGATGTCTTATGGTGAAATTATTAAACCAATGATTGCTGATGTAACAGGTTTATTATTGGATTATAGGAAGAATTCTAAAAATGTTCTATATGAAGGAGCTCAGGGAGCATTACTTGATATCGATCATGGAACCTATCCTTATGTCACTGCTTCCAGTACAACTGCCGGTGGTGCAGCAACAGGAACAGGGGTTGGACCTGGCTATCTGGATTATATTTTAGGTATTACCAAAGCCTATACTACACGAGTGGGAGCGGGGCCATTTCCAACGGAATTATTTGATGATATTGGTAAATATCTTGGGGAAAAAGGTCATGAAGTTGGCGCAACAACCGGGCGTGATCGTCGTTGTGGCTGGCTTGATATTGTTTCTTTAAATCGTTCTAACTTAAACAATAGTGTCACTGGAATGTGTATCACAAAGCTTGATGTGTTAGATGGATTGGATACGATTAAGATTTGTACAGCCTATGAGATGGATGGACAAACGATATCAACACCACCAATCGGTGCAGATGCTTTTGAAAAATGTAAGCCTATTTATGAAGAACATCCGGGCTGGAAAGAAACAACAATAGGAGCTAAGTCTTATGATGATTTACCTGCTAATGCTAAATCTTACTTAAAACGCATTGAAGAATTAACTGAAACACCGATCGCAATTATTTCAACAGGACCTGATAGAGAAGAAACTATTATTTTAAGTGATCCATTTGAGGAATAGTCCAACTACCCGTAATCTTGAATTAAGGGGCAGGGTCAAAGATAGATTGTATTTAAATTTAACTCATTGTTGTTTATAAATATTGCAAGTTAAGTTTATATTAATCGTAAATTGACTCCGCCCCGGTAATACACAAAAAACAAACAAAACGATACTTCTAACATAAAATAAATTGAAGTTAAGAATCAAAAAATCAAAAACGGATAAACAAATCAATATGAGTAATGAAAGTAATTTTAAAGACCCTTATGCCGAAAGGGAAAAAGAAAAATATGACAATCCGGTCCCAAGTAGAGAAATCATTTTAGACTTAATTACAACAAGTCCAAATGTTCTGGATCGTGATGCGATTATTGCTCATTTTGGTTTAAGCGATGAAGAACAATTAGAAGGTATACGTCGACGTTTAAAAGCGATGGAACGGGATGGTCAGCTGGTTTGGATAAAAGGTTTTTATCATGATAAATCTAAATTTCCGGTGCTTCAGGGAACCGTCAGTGCGCATCAGGATGGATTTGGATTTTTATTGGCCGAAGATGGTGGCGACGATATCTTCTTAAATAAGTTTGAAATGCAGCCATTATTTCATGGTGACCGTGTCAGCATGAGAATAACAGGTGAAGACCGAAAAGGTAAAAGAACGGGGTTTATTGATGAAGTTATCGAGCATCATACACAAAAAGTGGTTGGCCGTTATACTCTTGCTAAAGGCGTCAAGGGTGAACCAGGCCGAGCGATGGTTAAGCCCGATCACAAAAAATTAAATCATGATATTTTTATTGAAAAAGACGATCAAACAGATGTTAAAGAGGGTGAAATCATTGTTGTTGAAATTACTCAATATCCCGGTCGATTTAAAAAGACAGAAGGTGTTATTGTTCAGGTTCTAGGTGAGCATATGGCGCCTGGACAGGAAATCGATATTGCCTTAAGAAGCCATAAAATTCCTTTTGAGTGGCCGCAAGAAGTTGACAACGAAATTGCCAGTCTAAAACCTGAAGTTGAGGAAAAAGATAAGCAAAACCGTCTTGATCTTCGTGCACTTAATCTAGTGACGATTGATGGTGAAGATGCCAAAGATTTTGATGATGCTGTTTATGCCGTTAAGACTGATCATGGATGGAATTTAAAAGTCGCTATCGCTGATGTATCGCATTATGTTGAGCGTCACACAGCATTGGATATGGAAGCTTTAAATCGAGGAACTTCGGTTTATTTTCCTGGGCGCGTGATACCAATGTTGCCGGAAATCCTATCAAATGGTCTTTGTTCATTAAACCCGAATGTCGATAGACTTTGTATGGTTTGTGAAATTGACTTTGATCAACAGGGCAATGTCTTAGATTATAAATTCCATAAAGCATTAATGAATTCTTCTGCTCGACTTACCTATACAGAAGTTGCCGAAATTCTAGAAGGTAATGCCGCGTTAAGCAAAAAATATGCAGACGTTTTACCCGATTTACATGAGCTTTATCAACTTTACCAAATTTTATTACAAAAACGTGAACAGCGCGGCGCAATCGACTTTGATACCACAGAAACAAGGATTATTTTTTGTGAAAATAAAAAAATTGACAAAATTGTTCCCGTTATCAGAAATGAAGCACATCGTTTAATTGAAGAATGCATGTTAGCAGCAAATGTCTGTGCTGCAAATTATTTAATTAAGCATAAACTACCTGCTTTATTCCGTAATCATGACGGACCAACGGATGAAAAACTTTCAGCTGTGCGTGAAATGTTAGGGCTATTAGGGCTGACTTTAAAAGGTGGAGATAAACCATCTGCATCTGACTATGCCAAATTATTAAAACAAATTATCGATCGCCCCGATGCCGGTATGATTCAAACGAGCCTGTTACGTAGTATGTCTCAGGCGGTTTATGAAGGTGAAAATTCAGGACATTTTGGTTTGTCATTTGAAGCCTATGCGCATTTCACCTCACCAATCAGGCGCTATCCGGACTTATTAGTCCATAGAGCCATTAAATATCAATTAGATAAAGAAAAATACAAGAAAAACTTGTTAACTCAGACTGAAACACAGTCATTAGGTGAACATTGTTCTACAGTTGAACGACGTGCGGATGAAGCAACACGTGATGTAAATGACTGGCTTAAGTGTGAATATATGCTTGATAAAGTAGGCGAAGAATTCTCTGGTATTATTACCACTGTAACTGCTTTTGGTTTATTTATTGAAGTCGATGATATTCATGTTGAAGGCTTATTACATGTCACTGCATTAAAACAGGATTATTATGTCTATAGTGCCAATACCCATGTGTTAAAAGGGGAAAGAACAGGACAAAGTTATCACCTGGGCGAGCCAATAAAAATTAAAGTGGCTGCAGTCAGTCTGGATGATCGGAAAATTGATTTTGTATTGGCCGGTGTAAAGCATGATGATGCAAGTCAAACGGGTGATAACAAAAATGTAGCGAAGAAAAAAATCGCTGCACCTGCTAAAGCTAATGATAATCAAAAGAAAAAGAAGTCTAAGCGTCGTGGCAGAAAAATGCCAATGCAAAGAAGATAAATGAAAATTTATGCCATTAGAAACATCTGAAATCTATGGATTTCACCCGGTTAAAGCAGCCCTTGTTAATCTGGATGAATCACAAAGCCGCCAATATCAACAAAGTATTCTATATATTGAGCGACATAAATCTACACAAAAATATCAGCCAATTGTTAAGCTGGCTAAACAAAAGCAGATCCGTTTCCAATTAAGCTCGACAAAAGAGATGGATAAACTATGTTCAAATCGTCATCAGGGATTATATTTTCAGTATCGTTCCAGTCAGGAGCCTTTAACAGAGCTAAAGAATGAACAATACCTGGAAAACTTATTAGAAAAGCATTTAGAGAATGTATCAAATAATAAATTACTGTTATTAGTCTTAGACTCAATCAAAGATCCTCATAATTTAGGCGCCTGTTTACGCACTGCTAATGGCTTGGGCGTAAATGCAGTCATAATTCCTAAGGATAATAGTGTTGGCTTAACACCTGTTGTTAGAAAAGTTGCTTGTGGTGCTGAGCAGAAAACTCCCATTATTCAGGTCACTAATCTGGTTAGAACTTTAAAATATTTAAAAAAGTCGGGTGTTTGGTTAACAGGCCTGGCCGGCGAAGCAGAATATCCTATCAGTGAAATTGACTTCAACAACCATAGTGCCATAATAATGGGAGCAGAAGAAAAAGGGCTTCGTCGTTTAACTCGTGATAATTGTGATTATCTGGCACGTATTCCAATGTTTGGCACGGTTGAAAGTTATAATGTTTCAGTAGCCTGTGCCATGACCTTATATGAAGTTATACGACAACGTTCATAAATTATACCGGTTACTTTTCGAAATATCACAGGTATAGCAGTTGAAATGGGCTGACAAATGTTAAAGATACGAATTTCCGGTACTCAAAAAGAACTGGAACAAATTGCAGATCTCATGGATGATGCCGAGATAAAGCAATTCAAGCACAAAAGCGGTAAGCGAACCTTCGCCATAGATACCACTATGACGGTAGAGGAGTTTTTAAAACAAAATGAATCTATTCGTGAGTTAAATGAACAGGAATCAATAGCTCAAGAAGAAGAGACACTCGCGGCTATGGAAACTCAGCTCATATGTAAAGAGAGTTTAGATAATATCAGCCAGGAATTAAATGATTTGCTGGATGTTATTAGTGATAATGAAAATAATTAGCCTCGGTTAATAAAAATATACGTATTACTTTACTGTAAACTACATACCGCACAACTGGCAAACTGAATTGACTACATATTTGCCTGATATTGCTTTATTGCTTTTTCATAACTTGATTGAGAGTAACCGTCTATGCGTTTATCGCCAATCAATGCGACAGGAACGCCCTGGCCACCAATTTGGCGGAATAAACTATAGCCTTCTTTTGTTTGCTGAGTATCTATTTCACACCAGTTAATGGTTACCTCTGGCTTGTTTAAATATTTTCTGGCCTTTTTGCAGTAAGGGCATGACTGAGTGGTAAAAAGCAGCATATCACAACTGGCAATGTCTGCTGGAAATGGAACTTTTCTTGCCTCTGGCGTGCTGGCAATTAAAAAAGATGCCACTAGAAGTATTGATATAACAATAATTATTGGGACTGAGGATTTTTTCATATTGTGATGAATTTAAGTTATTGGTACTATAAGACTAATACAAGCGGAATAGCAAGTCTATAAATGATAGTTCAAATCATTTTGAATACAGTTCTTCTCGCTTACGTTGATAATCATCATAACTTTCTCGATTATGGCAATCATCACCCTGAGCTATATTGCACTGATACTGCCCAAAATTATTAATAGTTTCATATCCGACACGTTTTAGAGTTTCTGTGCTGCAGGATGTTAAGACTAAAATTAGTATAGTCGAAAATGTACTAATTTTCATGGAACCTCATTTTGTTTTATTCTATAAATTAACTTATTTTAGGCTGTTTATTGGGAAAATAAAAATGATTTTCTGAATTCATTTAACCTATCAAAAGGAGTAGTCGGTATTAATTTGGGTAACAGAACCTTATGTAGTTTCAATTATAGTAAAACCGATATTGAAAATGAAAGTTTTAATAATGTTTAACGTTGTCGATTTGTGGTAGATTTAGACCTTAAAATTACCTTAATTTGTCGGAGTCATATATGCAGGTATCATTTCTATCACTAATAATGATTCAATTCGCTTTAATTTCTCAGCCTGCGTTCGCTATTAATTTTACTGTTGTTGATACTGGACAAAACAAGTGCTTTAATTCATCTGGTTCTGAAGTATCTTGTACTGGAACTGGCCAGGATGGTGCTTATACTATGAATACACCTAGCTATACCAATAACAATGATGGAACGATTTCCGATAAGATTACCGGCTTGAGTTGGCAAAGTAGTCCGGATACAAATAATGACAATATTATCGACAGTAATGATAAAAAAAGCCAAAGTGCTGCAGAGTCTTATTGTAACAATTTAGAATTAGCAGGAAGTTCAGATTGGCGCCTGCCTAATATAAAAGAAATGTATTCACTAATTAATTTTTCAGGTGAAGATGTTAGCAGTTATAGTGAGACGAATACTTCTGGTTTAAAGCCATTTATTGATACTGATTATTTTTCTTTTGCTTATGGTGATGTAAATGCTGGAGAAAGGATTATTGATGTGCAATATGCCACAACAACTTTATATGTCAGTACAACAATGAACGGTGATGCAACAATGTTTGGTGTAAATCTGGCTGATGGACGTATTAAAGGCTATCCGATAAATAATAAAACGTTTACTGTGCAATGTGTACGAGGAAATGCACAATACGGTAAAAACTCGTTTAATGATAATGGTGACGAAACGATAAGTGATAATGCAACAAGCTTGATGTGGCAACAAAATGATAGTCAGTTGACCAAAAACTGGAATGATGCCATCAATTATTGTGAAACGAGTACCACAGGGAATTATTCTGATTGGCGCCTGCCTAATGCAAAAGAACTTCAAAGTCTTTTAGATTACACGCGTTCACCTGATACAACACAATCTGCAGCAATTAATGCTGTTTTTAATGCAACATCGTTTATCAATGAAGAAGGTGAAGTTGACTGGGGTTATTATTGGTCTGGCACCACTCATAAAAGTTATGGTGGTAGTGGTAAAAATGCAGTGTATGTCTCTTTTGGTCGAGCATTGGGCTATATGAACACACAATGGTTAGATGTACATGGAGCAGGGGCACAAAGGAGTGAACTTAAGGAAACAACGACACAACTTGATCCTTCATATGGAAGTACGACGGATACACAAGGAAATTCGGCTATTTATCATGGTCCACAAGGCGACATCGTGCGAATCAAAAATTTTGCCCGTTGTGTAAGAACTTTTACGTCTTCACCCGGTTCATCATCTGAAGTGGATAATTCACCTACAGAAAAAGATACTAACTTTACAAATTATTTTTTCCTACAACTAAGTAAACCTTTAGCTATCGACGTGTCAGTTGATTATACGACGAATGATGGAACGGCTATTGTTAATAATGATTATAAAGAAGCAAAAGGCATTGCTACTATTACAGCGGGTAATACTTATACGACAATTGCAGTAGAAATTATAGGTGATGATGTTAAAGAAGATGATGAAATTTTTTCTCTGATTTTAACAAATCCACAAGGAATAAATTTTCCCTCTGGTGTAACGTCAATAAGTGCGAGTCGAACAATTAAAGATGACGATTGATGATGAAGAAATATTGATACAATAGAATTCTTGTAACTATTCAGCATAATTATCTTTATCAGCGGTATAAGATAATTAAAAATCTCTCTAAATATGGATCTAACTTGCTGAATTAAATATCTTGTATTACATTGATTGGATAAACGCCCGAATTCTTTTAGCAGCCTTAATACAATCTTCTAATGATGCTACTAATGCCACTCTAACATAGCCGCTACCCGGGCATCTATTACCGGTGACTCTAGAAAGATAAGAACCGGGTAAAACAATCACATTGTGTAGCCTGAAAAGTTCCTGTGCAAACTTTTCATCATCTTCGATGGGAATTTTTAACCATAAATAGAATGTAGCCTCTGGCATTTCTAATTCCAAAACGGGTGATAAAATTTCATAAACTTCTTTAAACTTCTTTCGATAGCCGTCTCGGTTGGCAAGAACATGATCTTCATCTTTCCAGCATTCGATACTTGCCTGTTGTGTAGGTAATGGCATTGAACTACCATGATAAGTTCTATACTTATAAAAGCCGGTTAATAACTCTTCATCTCCGGCAACAAAACCTGAACGTAATCCTGGAACATTAGAACGTTTAGAAAGACTATGAAAAACAATGCAATTCTTATAATCGGTATTACCAAAATCCTGTGCAACCTGTAATAAACCTATGGGAGGGTTTGCTTCATCCTGGTAAATTTCAGAATAACATTCGTCAGCTGCAATGATAAAATTATGTTTTAAAGATAAGGTCAATAATTCATAATATTTTTGGCGGGTAAATACTTTACCGGTCGGATTGCCTGGCGAACAAATGTAAACCATTTGACAATCATCCCAAAAAGAACTTGGGACTTGTGAAAAGTCAGGTAGAAAATTATTCTCAGCCGTCGTTGCCAGAAATACCGGGGTCGCGTTAGCTAAAATAGCAGCTCCTTCATAGACCTGGTAAAAAGGATTAGGCATTAATACTAAGGGATCTTTTTTGCTGACATCAACACAAGCTTGAGTAAATGAAAAGAGTGCTTCTCTAGAACCATTGACAGGCAGAATTTGTGTTTCAACATTTAAACTCTCGGGATCCAACTTATAACGCTTTATCAACCATGACTTTATCGTTTCTCTAAGTTCGAGGTTACCTCTAAGTGTCGGGTAATTCTGTATAAGGTGGACGTTGGCCTGAAACTTATTACGAACAAAGCTGGAAGCTAAATAGGTAGGCTCACCAATAGAAAGATCAATGGGATTTAACTGTGTTGGAGGATGAATTCTATCGAGTAAGGTATTTAATCGTTCAAAAGGATAAGGTTTTAGTGCTTCAAGATTTGGATTCATAGCAACGTTACTTAATATTTAAAGCCCTCATTATTATCAATTTTGAAAAAAAAATCCAGTGAAAACTTTATTCATCATCATTCATTACCTGTGTTCTGAAACAATTAAATGATTTTTAAAAATTAAATAATTTATCTACTAAACGAGAAGTTGATGCTGGAATATTTAGAATATAATGTGTTAGTCTTAGCAGCACAAATTGGCAGCCATTTTGGAGTTGGAGTTGACAAAATTTAGTAGGTTTTATCCAATCATTATTTTGTTTTTTGTTTTACTATTTACTGGTCCAGTGATGGCATTGGAATTAAATATTAAAGACCACAAAGGCAAAACCTATGATTTAAATGAGTATAAAGGTAAATGGCTGGTATTAAATTATTGGGCTACCTGGTGTCCTCCCTGCCTTAAAGAAATTCCAATGCTAAGTGATTATGATGAATCTCATGATAATGTAGAAGTTTTCGGACTGCATTATGAACGCTCAATTTCACAAGAGAAATTAAATAATTTTATTGACAGCTATCTTATTTCGTATCCAATTATTCCGATGACTAGAGAATTAATTGAAAAACTTGGAGATGCCCGGGCCTTACCAATGACAGTATTTGTTTCTCCTGATGGTAAAATATTTAAAAAACATGTTGGCTTATTAACTGAAAAGTTTATGAATGAGGTAATACAGTAAATGTTAATTAAACTCTATACTTTAATACTTACAATAATTTTAACTTCTGCAGTCCAGGCTCAAGGAGATTTTTTTCAGGCTTCTTTAGGTGACTATCAAGAGGAGTTGGAAATTGCGGCAAATGAAAACAAAAAAGCGATTATGATCTTTTTTCAAATGGATGAATGCCCATTTTGCCACTGGATGAAATCAAATGTTTTGAACCAGAGTAAGGTACAAACTTATTATAAAAAAAACTTCCATTTACTATCACATGATATAGAAGGGGATGTTGAAATTACCGATTTTGATGGTAATACCATAACTCAAAAAGATTTTGCCAGCAAAAAACATCGGGTCAGAGCAACACCAGTGATTGCCTTTTTTGATTTAAAAGGAAAGAAAATTACTAAATTTACGGGGCGGACATCTTCCGTTGAAGAATTCTTATTATTAGGTAAATATGTTGAAACACAAGCCTATAAACAAATGAGATTCTCTAAATATAAACGTGTTAATCAATAAAATAACGTCACATGTCAAAGAAAAAATCCCTGAGATGTTTTTTTGCACTTTTTCTTCTTTTTAGTTTCCAATGTTCCTATGGTGAAGAAACGCTTAAAACTACTGAATTACCTGAACCATTGCCCCTGGATTTTGCATTATCTTTAGCACAAGATGAGAAGCATGTGTCATTACAAAAAAATCAGGCGAAAATTGATGAACAATTGGCTTTAGATAAACAATTACAAAGCAGCCGAAATTTACAGCTCGGGCTTAAAGCCAATGCCTGGTTAGTTGAGCCTTCAAATGCCCTTGCTCAGTCGATTGATAACCGGAAAACACCTCACCTTATTAGCTTATATGGCAGTAAGCTTATTTACGATTTTGGACGTTTGTCAATTGATGAAGAAGTACAACAGTATCACTTAGATGTCGTTGATCTAAAAAAAACAATCATTAAGCGCGAAAACTATTTAAAAATTCTTAACGACTTTTTTGATGTTTTATTGGCCGATTTAAAACATGCTTATCATAATGAAGCATTAGCGATGGCCTACATTCGTTACGACCGTGGAAAAACGTATTACGAACAGAAAAAGATTTCTGAATTGGATCTGATGGATCTTGAAAATAAAAATATGATTGCCAGCGATGACTTTTTTGAAAGTGGTCAGGAGCAAAGATTAACTCGCTCTAAGCTTTCACAAAGCATCAATAAAGCAGGGACCTTACCAGATAAACTTATTTTTCCGGATTGGAAAAAACACCCTCAATTATCACTTAATCGAAAACTACCGACGTTTGAAAAATTATTAACAAATGCTTTAAATAATAATAAACAGATTAACCTTCTGAAACAGGAGCTTAAAGTTTTAGAATTAAATGTTGAACGTTCAAAACTAGATAACTCACCGAGCTTGACCGGATTATTTTCGGGAAACTGGTATGCCAGAGAGTTATCCGGGGGCGATCAATTAAAATTAGGTATTCAACTTGATATTCCTTTATATGATGGTGGTAAATTTCAGTCAAGAAAGACCATAGCCTTATCAAAAGTACACGATATGCAGGCAGAATTAAGAGCTATCGAAATGCAGGTGGAACAGGAACTCCTATCCACTACGCAACTCATTAACACATTAAAACGCCGTGATAAGCGATTGTCCCAAATGGTGAGTCTCAGTGAACAAATTTTAGATAAAAACCGTATTGACTATGATTTGGAGTTTAAATCTGATTTGGGTAATTCAATGGTTAATTTATCATTTTCTCAAATGCAATATCATCAGAACCGTTTTGATTTAGCGTATCAATGGGCAGTTTTGGATAGTTTAACGGGGAATTATTAATTGTCACTCGCTAATAAGATTCGTATTGTACTGGTTAATACTTCTCATCCAGGTAATATTGGTGCTGCAGCTAGAGTGATGAAAAACATGTCGCTTAATAATCTATACCTGGTAGAGCCCAAATTATTTCCCCATGCCGATGCCACTGCAATGGCAGCTGGTGCGGATGAATTATTATTTAGAGCCAATGTTGTAAGCTCTTTAGCGGAGGCATTACAAGGCTGTTCATTGGTATTTGGAACCACAGCACGCACCCGAAAAATAAAACATCAAATAGTTGAACCCCATCAAGCTGCTTTACTCTCTGCTCAAAAGCTTGCAACTGATAAAGAAGCAAGTGCCGGTAGTGATATTGCCTTTGTCTTTGGTCGCGAAAGAACTGGCCTTACTAATGATGAAGTTGATTTATGTGAGAAATTAATTAATATTCCATGTAATAAAGAATTTTCCTCTTTAAATGTTGCATCAGCAGTGCAAATAATGGCCTATGAGTTATTTATGGCAATCAGGGAAAAAGAAGGAACAAAGCATGAGGAGTCTTTTATGCTTAAAGATAATGCCTCACATGATGAATTAGAGCTCTTTTTTGAACACCTACAGAAAACGCTGATTGACATTGATTTTTTTGATCCGAAAAAGTCACCTCAAATTATGCCCAAGCTAAGACACTTGTTTCACCGTGCAGAGTTAGAAAAGTCTGAAGTGAATATCTTAAGAGGTATTTTAACGGCAGCGTTGAAATTAAAATCATAAAAATAGTTTCAGCTTTGGAACAAATAATGATTATATCTTATTAAACTATCGACTATCGACTATCGACTATCGACTATCGACTATCGACTATCGACTATCGACTATCGACTATCGACTATCAACTTACAACTAAATTTCCTGTAACACCTTTAAAACATCCTGGATATCAGAAACAGGATAAATTTTCATTGATAACTTGTCCTGATGATTTTTAGATTGATTTGATTTTGGAATGATTGCCTGTTTAAACCCATGTTTAGCGGCATCCTCTAATCGCTGCATACCATTTGCTACCGGACGAATTTCTCCGTTTAAACCAATTTCACCAAAGGCCAGCATATCTCTGGGAAGAACGATGTCTTTAAAGCTGGAGATAATACTCAGCAAAACAGGTAAATCGGCACTGGTATCCTGAATTTTAATACCACCAACAACATTAACGAATATATCAATATTAAAATGTAGGTCTATGCCACCATGGCGCATTAATACGGCAAGGATCATTGCCAGTCTGGAATTATCATAACCAACAGTCAGGCGTCTTGGATTTCCTCCCTGGCCCTCAACTGTCAAAGCCTGTATTTCGACTAATAAAGGGCGAGTTCCCTCCCAGGTAACGTCAATAATGCTTCCTGAACGTTGCTTCTCACTTCGGTTTAAGAATATCGCCGATGGGTTTTTAATAGGGATTAAACCATTATGCATCATTTGAAAAAATCCGATTTCACTGGTAGCACCAAAACGGTTTTTCGCCGTACGCATAATTCTAAATTTATCATCTTCTGTTGATGATAAAGAAATCTGTGTATCGATAATGTGACTAAGGCTCATGGGGCCGGCCATTGTTTTATCTTTGGTCACATGCCCAACAATTAAAAAGGTGACGCCATGTTGTTTAGCATATTGGGTTAAGGCAATGGCTGATTCTTTAACCTGGCTGACACCACCTGGAGTACTATCAATATGTTCTACATACATGGTTTGAATAGAATCAATCACCACAATTTTGGGTTGATACTCGTCGATATTGGCGAGTATTTCATCAATACAAGTAGCCGATAGAATTAAAATATCATCAGTTTTAAGGTTTAAGCGACGTGCTCTATCTGCAACCTGTTCGGGTGATTCTTCTCCAGTTGCATATAAAACCGGAATTTTCTGTTGTGCTAAATGACTGACACATTGTAATAGAATCGTACTTTTTCCAGCCCCGGGATCACCGCCAATTAGTACCACTGAACCAGCAACTAGTCCGCCACCAAGGACTCTATCAAATTCCGAAATTTGAGTGCTGACTCGAGTAATATTAAGCGATTGAGTTTCATTTAAGGTTTGAACCTTAGATTTTTCAACAGAGACGCTACCATGGTAGCCAAGACTTCTGCTTTTGTTTTGAGATGCTCTGGGGGCTCTAAATTCTTTGATCGTGTTCCAACTGCCGCAGGCAGAACAGTTTCCCTGCCATTTTGAATAATCAGCGCCACAATCAGAACAGACGAATTGAATTTTATGTTTTGCCATGCTTACTCACTATCTGACAAGCGGGGACTTATTTTTATTTTTTTAATGCTATTATTTTGAATTTGAATAATTTCAATTGGGTATTGATTGATTAAAACGGTTGTTCCTAATTCTGGAATGGATTCTAAATATTCAAGTATTAAACCATTGATT
>JADGAU010000064.1 GCA_015231865.1 Gammaproteobacteria bacterium
AAAAATATTTACCTAAAAAATCTTGTATTCTTTGATCTGATGGACAGCGATATTCGGATAATAAACGTCGATACTGACCATAATTAAGTAATAGACTTTCTGCAACAGAAAGATAATTTTGTTCAGTAATATCACAATTAAAGCCCAAAGCGGCTAACTGCAAACAGATATGTTGGAGTCTAGCTTGACGTTGCTTGTTTTCTTCAGAATTTTCAATGGCTAATTGCTGACTTAACACATTATTTTTCAAATTTAACTCCTTTTACTAGAGATTAATTTAGTTTTAATAAAATTGAGACTAGCGCTATAAAAACATAAACCTAATCTTTGTTTAAACCATATTTATACACAAGATCTGTTCCAAGTTTTTAACTTGGCATAAAAATCATATAATTAAGATATATTGTTAAAGTTTATGTTCATTATAAAACACGATTCAATCAACAAATGCTCTAGAATATAACATGTTAATTGATAAATTGTTTGGATACGGTGCAAAGGAACAATATAATATTGTTGAAACTAAAAGTCACTTAGTGAATAAAATTACTATCAAAATCTAAAGGAAATATGACAATGTCTCTTGCAGAAACTATTAATATGTTACCGACTGAACACGAACTTAAACTTAATCATTGCGGATATACAATTGAAGAAAATCGTATTAAGGTAAATATTGGCAATATCAGCAATCATCGTGATATCAATAACATTAGTGGCACACTTTCTATAGAAATATGGGCATTAGAAAAAACATATATTGGTGGTAACTTTAATGGCCACTGTATGGCAGCAACTTCAATAGGTGAAATTTCTGGCCAGCATTATTTGCAAAATTGCTATTATGATTTAATTTTTCATGATTTAGATTCTGGAATATGGCATATAACGCTGATGTTACGAGAATGGACCGATAATGGCTATGTAACTCGTGATTTTGTAAATTTTGATCTGCCTTATAGTGTTAATAAAAATAACATTAGCGATCAAGATAATAAGATAGTTTCATTGAATGATTATCAAAGGCCCGGTATTACAAAAACTGTAAAAACTCAAAAAAGAAAAATTAAACAGGATGAAGCACTAAAATCAGTTGTTAAGTCCAATATCGAAAAATCCAGAAAAACCAGTAAAAAGAAAAAAGATAAAATAAAAGCAAGTAATAAAATTAATATTAATAAAGCTAACATTGAAGAAATTGCAGATGTTAAAGGTGTTTCAAAAAAATTGGCTGAACAAATTGTTAGTGGCCAGCCCTATAAAACTTTAGATGAGTTACTAAAAGTTAAAGGTATTGGCAAAAAGTTTCTGGAACGTATCAGTGAGAGTTTTGTAATCTAAACTTATACATCTAAGCTAACACAAATTAATGATTTTAAATTCATTATTACAGAAGTTTTTTTAACTCTGGTTTGATTCGCATTAAAGTATCAACCAGAGTTTCATTATTTTGTTGATGCTTAGTTAAAATAGCTTTATTTTTATCAATTATTTTATTGAGTTTTATTGAGTTATTTTCAGACTCAAGTGAATTCTTATTTTCTAATTTGTCCGCTTTTTTATCTTGATCCAGGCCAATTTTTTCAAACTTTTTTTGTTGATTTTCTTGTGTTTTTTGCAGCATACCTAATTGCTGTTTCATGGACTCAATATCCTCAGCAATGACTTTTAAAAAACTTAATGTTTTGTTTGCATGAGCAGAATCTTCCGAATTTTCAAATACATCTGGAAAATGACTAATAAACTCATCTAATTTTAAATAAGTTTCTCCATCATCCTTATGAACTTCTAATACATTCGTATGCAAATAAGTATCGTAGAATTTCTGTTTACTCATTTGTGACAGCTCAATCGCTTCATCAACAGTTAATTGATTGTAATATTCCATTAAAAAGCTCCAAACAGATGACTAAATTATCTTATTATAAATACAGAAATATACCAATTTAGAGCAGCAAAGGCACAAGCTTAGTGCATTATAATTCAAAAAAATATTTTTTATTCTTAAAATCAGACACTTAAGTTGTGGCTTGATTTTTGCTTTAAGTTAAAATACTTCTTGCAACTTAATATGAGCCATACATTATGTCCATAATATCAGCAGTCCCAAATAAGCCTGTATTGTTAGTTATTTTAGATGGATTTGGTACCAATCCATCTAAAACAAATAATGGCGTTGCGCAGGCAAATACACCAAATCTTGATGATTATTTTAGTCGCTATCCACATACGACCATAAATGCATCAGGCCCTTATGTGGGTCTACCAGATGGGCAAATGGGTAATTCTGAAGTTGGACATTTAACACTAGGTTCTGGCAGTATTATTCGACAGGATGTGGTTGCTATCAATAATGCAATTGAGTCTGGTGAATTTTATCAAAATGATGCTTTATTAAATTCTATTAAAAATGCCCGCAAACAAAATCGTCCTATACATTTAATTGGACTGGTATCAGATGGGGGAGTTCATAGCCATTTAAATCATTTGAAATCCTTAATTAAGTTATGTATCAAACATCAGGTAAAACCACTATTACATATGATTACTGATGGTCGTGATACCTTACCAAAATCTGCACTAATTTACGTTAAAGAAATTGAACCTTTATTACATGAAGGAGGTGGAGCTATTGCCAGTATCATTGGTCGCTATTATGCTATGGATAGAGATAAGCGATGGGAACGCACTGAATTAGCCTGGAGAGCTTTAACAAGTAGTACTTTAACCAGAAATACAGGTGAGGCTGCAATAAGTGCAGAAACTGCGATTAAATCTGCCTATGTTGCTGGCGATAGCGATGAATTTATCAAACCAATTTTATTACCAATGTTTGATAATATTCAGTCTGATGATAGCGTAATTTTCTTTAACTTTAGAAAAGACAGACCGAGACAATTAGTAGCCGCATTAGCTGATCCGAACTTTGAAGGATTTGATCGTGGCAATTATAATTTACCTCAGTTAACCTGCTTAATGCCATATGATGCATCAATGCCCTTCCCTTTCGCTTTTACCCCAGAGAAACCGGAAGTTACCTTAGCTGAAATTATCAGCCTAAATGGTATTTCTCAATTTCATTGTGCCGAAACAGAAAAATATGCCCATGTGACCTATTTTTTTAATGGTGGTTATAGCGAGCCTTATCCCGGCGAAGACCAATGTTTGATTGCATCACCACAAGTTGCTACTTATGACTTGAAACCCTCTATGAGTGCAAGCGAAGTTGCTAATGCTGTTATTAAGGCAATTAATAAAGGAACCTATGGTTTTATCGTGGTAAATTTTGCCAATGGTGACATGGTTGGCCACACAGCTAAAAAGCATGCCGTTATTGAAGCAGTTGAAACCCTTGATCAGGAAGTTAATCGAGTATTATGTTCAGCAGAAACTGCTGGTTATTCTGTTATCGTCACAGCCGATCATGGCAATTGCGAGGAATTAATTGATCCGTTTACAGGAGAACCTAATACTCAACATACCACTTATCCCGTCCCTTGTATGATAATCGATAATGAAAACTGGCAACTCAGTTCTTGTGGTGGTTTATCCAATATTGCGCCAACAGTATTACAATTAATGGGTGTTAAACAACCAGAAAATATGACAGCCACTTCATTACTTCTGAATAAGCGTCCCGGAAATAATGTTGCAGAACGACAACATCCTCGCAGACTTAAAGGTGCAGCCTAATCAGACATTGATACTATTAATTTCTCTGAATCTGACTAGGATTAACTTTAATTACAGACGCTAATGAATAAGTTATAACCTCGTTTAACACTTCGAACAAACGGTAGATATCCAAAGGCCTAACTATAATGAATAGTAAAACCCTGACTATTATTTTAGCGGGAGGACATGGTTCCCGTCTCAAGCCACTGACAAACGATCGGACTAAACCAGCCGTTCCTTTTGGTGGTAAATACCGAATTATCGACTTTACCCTGAATAACTGTCTCCACTCCGGTTTACGCCAAATTCTGGTATTAACTCAGTACAAATCATTTTCTCTGCAAAAGCATCTTCGTGATGGATGGTCTATTTTTAATCCAGAACTAGGCGAATTTATTACCCAGGTGCCACCGCAAATGCAGGTTGGTAAACGCTGGTATGATGGTACAGCTGATGCAGTCTACCAGAATCAGAACTTGCTGGAGCGCAGCGATGCAGACAATGTATTGATTCTTTCCGGTGACCACATTTATCGCATGGACTATGCAGCAATGATCGACTATCACAATAAGAAAGGAACTGGAATGACTGTCGCCTGCATGGATGTTTCCCTGGAAGAAGCCAAACAATTTGGTGTCATGGAGATCAATAATAAATCACTCGTTGTTGGATTCCACGAAAAACCTGACTCTCCTGTCTGCATGCCGGGTAATATGGAAAGAGCAATTGTTTCAATGGGGATCTACGTATTCTCTAAAAATCTATTACAGCAGTTATTAGAGGAGGATGCTGCCAATGAAAGTTCAAGTCATGATTTTGGTCACGATATAATTACCAGTTTGATCCATAGCAACAACGTCTATGCTTACCATTTCGGCATGCAAGAAGGAAGAGTAACTCCTGATCGTTACTGGCGCGATGTTGGTACAATTGACAGTTACTACGAAGCTAACATGGCTTTACTGGAACCAGTACCACCTCTCAATCTATACCAACCAGACTGGCCTATTCGCACTGACCAGATTCAATATCCGCCGGCACGCACCGTACCTGGCAGGAATGGCTCCGAAGGAAACTTCATTAATTCCATTATGGCAGGTGGCGGTGTGATTGTTGGTGGCAGCATACAACACTCAATTTTATTTCCTCATGTCTATGTGGATGAAGATGCTAAGGTAAATGAATCAATTCTGTTTAATAATGTTAAAGTTGGAGCTGGAGCCAATCTTAACAGATGCATCGTTGATAAGGATGTTGAAATACCACCAGGGTTCAATATCGGATTTAATCGTGATCAAGATTTAAAACGCTTTACAATATCTGATAAAGGAATTGTGGTCGTGCCCAAAGGTTATGTATTTACATAAATTTTTACGGACATTGTTGTATACCTAAACTTGGATCATAAAACTTGATCCAATAAAGAACACATTTGAATATTAATATCTATATAAGATAACATTGATGGACAAATCTATGTTCTTAGCATTCCTTTATCAACGATAAAATCAATGACCTTAGTCAGCCCGTCTTTTTTCTTCAAGTTTGTAAAAATAAAAGGTCTATCCTGGCGCATCAATTTCGCATCACGATCCATTACTTCCAGTGATGCACCGACATAGGGAGCTAAATCCGTTTTATTAATGACTAATAAATCTGAACGGGTAATTCCCGGGCCTCCCTTACGTGGAATTTTATCACCCGCAGAAACATCAATAACATAAATAGTTAAATCTGATAATTCAGGACTAAAAGTCGCACTTAAATTATCGCCACCACTTTCAATAAAAACAACTTCAAGGTCTTTAAATTTTGCCATTAATTCATCAACAGCGGTCAGGTTCATGGATGCATCTTCTCTAATAGCTGTATGTGGACAACCTCCTGTTTCCACACCAACAATTCGTTCACTATCTAATGCGCCATTTTTTAATAAAAACTCTGCATCTTCACGGGTATAAATATCATTGGTAACCACTGCAATATTATATTTATCTTTTAATTCCTGACATAAAGCTAATAGCAGAGCCGTTTTACCTGAACCAACTGGCCCGCCTACTCCTACTCTAAGAACTTGATCTGACATATATTCCTCTTAAAATCTTATGTAATTGAATAATTATGAACGAAATAACCTTGAATACTGCTGCTCATGTTTTGCTGATAAAATACTTAAGCCCATACTAAATGAGCCAATATTTTCATCAACAATGGCTTCAGCCTGACTTGAAACCGTATCAATAGCAGGCATCAATTTTTTTAGCAATATTTGCCCGGATGTCTGCCCTAGTGGAACCAGTTTAATTGCAGCAGCTACCTGATTTTCACACCATGACCATAAAAAACCTTTTAGCCCTGCTAATTTATCGATATCCCAAAGAACTACAGCTAATGTATAAATTAATAAAAAAGAAGGCTTTTTTATTTCTTTTATTTGCTCTATAGATGCTTGAAAGAATTTATCTTCATTATCGCTAAGTGATTTTAAAAGCCTTAATAAAGCTGTACCTAATTGTTGATCTTCACTTAAAAATTCTGAGGATTCTCTTGAGGCTTGTAGATACCGATGCCAATAGAGTAAATCGTCATATTGTTTAGACTGCCATGCTTGATGCAGGCGTAAATAGATGGGTGAATCCAGTTGCCCGATACTCTGTTGCAATAGTCCTGAGATCCATTGATAAGCCTGATCCTCAGATGTAATTAACTGATTTTCAACGGCTGATTCAAATCCCTGGGAATAGGCATAGGCACCAATTGGTAAAGCCGGACTAATCAGTTGCCATAGTCGAATATCATTCATGATGAGAATGGCTATGGGTGTGGCTGTTTTTATGACTGTGACTATGACTTGCATAAGCACCATCTTCAGGTTCAAAAGGAGCCTGCTCTACCCTGACACTTAAACCCAGTCCTTTTACCATGTCGTCCAAAACATGGTCATGCAAATAAGAAATCTGATCTTTCTTTATTTGCAAAGCGACATGACGATTTCCAAGATGATAGCAGGCTTTACATAACATTAGCGGATCATCACAATCAACGATAGATAATGTTTCATCATCAGCAACAATTCGCACCACTTGATTATCTTCCGCTAAAAGACAATCACCATCTCTTAAAATATGGCCTCTGGATAAGACCACACCAACTTCGATACCATCATTCAACTGAGTTTTAAAACGGCTTTTTTGTCTGACTTCAAAACTCAATTTAATATATAAATCCGTAGCAACTGGGTCGTCAAGTCTTCTTGTGATTTTCAGCATATATTTATTATCTCATCTTCATCCATCTACGGGGTCGATCTACGGGGTCGGAGTCAATTCACCATTAAATAAATTTACTTACAATGTTTATAAGTAACAACAAGTTGAAGTTAAATATAATCTATCTTTGACTCCGACCCCACACCCTCACAGTAAAAAGTATTAGCTTCTAAAATAAAAAATACCTCTGAGCCAAAGGCAATACTGAAGCAGGCTCACAAGTTAATAATTCACCATCGGCCTTAACCGCATAAGTCTGCGAGTCAACCTCAATTTTAGGCAAATAGTCATTTAATTTTAAGTCTGATTTACTAATTTGACGTGTATTTTTTACAGCAACTAAACGTTTATTTAAAGCCAAACTTTGCCCAAGGTTATCATCAAGCGCTGCCTGAGACACAAAGGTTACACTGGTTGATTGAATAGCAGGCCCAAAGGCTCCGAACATTGGTCGATAATGAACCGGTTGTGGTGTTGGGATAGAAGCATTGGGATCGCCCATTGGTGCTGCTGCGATAAAACCACCTTTAATAATTAGCGAGGGTTTAGCACCAAAAAACGCCGGTTTCCATAACACTAAATCGGCTAATTTACCTACTTCTATACTACCCACTTCATGAGCAATACCATGGGTAATCGCTGGATTAATGGTATATTTGGCAATATAACGTTTAATTCTAAAGTTATCATTACGGTCACTATCCTGAGATAGTGGTCCACGCTGCTGCTTCATTTTATGTGCTGTTTGCCAGGTTCTGGTAATCACTTCACCAACTCTACCCATTGCCTGGGAGTCTGATGCAATCATACTAAATGCGCCTAAGTCATGCAGGATATCTTCCGCCGCAATCGTTTCACGACGAATTCTTGATTCAGCAAAGGCAATATCCTCTGCAATAGAGGCATCCAGGTGATGACATACCATTAACATATCCAGATGTTCATCAATGGTATTGATGGTATAGGGTCTGGTCGGGTTGGTACTTGAAGGCAAAACATTGGTTTCACCACACATTTTAATAATATCCGGTGCATGACCACCGCCTGCACCTTCAGTATGATAGGTGTGAATAGCTCTATGTTTAAAGGCAGCAATTGTATCTTCAACAAATCCGGATTCATTGAGTGTATCGGTATGAATAGCAACTTGTATATCAAACTTATCTGCCACACTAAGACAATTATCAATACTGGCTGGCGTTGTGCCCCAGTCTTCATGTAATTTTAAACCCATTGCACCGGCGATTAACTGTTCTTCCAAAGGTAAAGGTAAACTGGCATTACCTTTACCCATAAAACCTAGATTCATGGGTAAGCTTTCTGCAGCCTGTAGCATACGATGGATATTCCAGGGACCTGGCGTACAAGTCGTTGCATTGGTTCCTGTTGCCGGACCTGTACCACCACCAAACATCGTGGTAACACCAGACATCAATGCCTCTTCAATTTGTTGCGGGCAAATAAAATGAATATGGGAATCGATACCACCGGCTGTTATGATTTGACCTTCACCGGCAATCACTTCCGTTCCCGGGCCCACATTAATGGTTACACCTTTTTGAGTATCCGGGTTACCTGCCTTACCAATGGAAGCTATACGACCATTTTTAATGCCGATGTCTGCTTTAATAATTCCTGTATAGTCAATAATTAAAGCATTGGTTATAACCGTATCGACAATGTCAGCCGCACAGAGCTGGCTTTGTCCCATTCCATCACGGATAACTTTACCGCCACCAAACTTAACCTCATCACCATAAACCGTTAAATCTTTTTCGACTTCTAAGATTAAATCAGTATCTGCCAATCTAACTCGATCGCCAGTCGTAGGACCAAACATTTCAGCATAAGCTTTTTTATCAATACTTGACACTTTATTCTCCTAAGCAGTTATTCCGCTTTTTTGCTACTTTCCTGCTCTGTAGTTATGATGTTAATTATTCAAACTATTTTCAAAAAATAACGCTCTAATGCGTTGGGATCACATCACCCATTACTTTTGCATTAAAACCATAAATTCGATTTAGGCCATCAAAACGAACAAGATTCACTTCTCTTTCTTGTCCGGGTTCAAAACGAACAGCCGTACCTGCAGCAATATCTAAACGAAAACCGAGTGTTTTTTCCCGATCAAAAAGTAATGCCGCGTTTGTTTCATAAAAATGATAATGTGAACCAACTTGTACCGGTCTATCGCCAGAGTTTGCAACCACAATAGAAACTTTTTCTCTATCGGCATTAAGATTAATTTGTCCTTCATCTATCAAGTATTCACCCGGAATCATGCTCTTTACTCCTTAAATAATGGGATCATGAACGGTTACTAATTTCGTACCGTCCGGGAATGTCGCTTCAACTTGTACATCATGGATCATTTCAGAAATGCCATCCATAACATCATCTCTGGTTAATAGTGTTGTGCCATAAGACATCAACTCAGCCACTGTTTTACCTTCTCGAGCACCTTCTAAAATAGCCGCCGAAATATAGGCAACAGCCTCTGGATAATTGAGCTTTAAGCCTTTATCTTTTCGCCTTTCAGCCAGTAGCCCGGCAGTAAAAATGAGTAGTTTATCTTTTTCTCTTGGGGTTAATTCCACATTAATCTCCTGTTAATGTTTCTTTCAAATTTAAATTTATGTACTCCAAATTCTTGGATTATGGCTGTTATATCCCATCGTTATTGGACGGATAATTGACCAGATAGCAGCAAATGCGCTTCTTGCTTTTTCTGCCTGCTCACCTAAATAACGACAAATTAATAAATCTTCTTTTAGTGTGACACTTATGCTTGTTTTCTCATTATGTTCTTCAATAATCTCTCTAACCTGAAGCAACACCTCTTTATCACAATTAGTTGCCAACATAGTTGCTGAAACGGGTTTATTATCTAATCCCCATGGCTGAGTCATTACATCCTGACTTCCCGATAAATGGCTTCGTTCAATATAGAGAGGTTCGTCATTGCGCCAGATCTCAAAACTTTGCCTGCAAGAACCGGAAGTATATTTTTCATTACTGGCCTTGCGTCCAAGACATAACATTTCCCAACCAATAAATTTAGATTCCGGGGTCAATTTAATAATGGTCTCAAGATTCACAAGACTTTCATTAAATAATAAATTTTCCTGTGGTAACCATTCCAATTTTGCCTGCTCTGAAACACTAATCGATTGAATAACTTTTGATACTTTCTCTTCGCATCGATAAAATTTAGTCGCAGCTGGTGTTGTTACTAAAGCATGAGCATTTTCAAGTACATCGATATCTAGTTGTAGACAATCACCCTGAACCAGACCACCTGGTGGATGCAAAATATAGCTATGGCAAATCTCTTTATGTTCCGGATACAAAGGCTTTTGCACCAAAAGAGGTCCCGTGTGTTGATTTTTAGATAATACCGTTCCATGAGGGCGACGGCTATATTCTAATTGAAGATGAGCTTGCCAGTCCTGCTCAGACTTATTTGCCTCCAGCATTAATTATTATTGTGCTGTTTTAGTCTGATGATTACTTTGCTCACAATTACCTGCTCCAGATGAATGACAATTGATACTGTCTGAGGACTGTCCATGAGCCCATGTATTTACTGAGACTAAAAACCATATTGCTAGAGTAAAAAATATTTTCATTGCTAGTCCTTTTTTATATTTTTCAACGCTTGTACGTTTGCTTCAACTGTTAAATCTTGCTTAACGAGTAATTATTTAACTTCATACTTTTTCTTCATAACTAAATTATACGAACACACTATAAATAACAATATATATGCCAATATTTTTTTTATACTATTTTTCAGATTCTTATAGTTATTTCATATTATTCAAGAGTAAAGTTATTGATAAATCGAAGTAAAATGTTCTAAAAAGAATCACGATAAAAATCAAATGCAATCTTTTAGTGCAAGAAAAACAGCGATATCAATATAAAAGAAAATTTAATGGATGTGTAAGCAGTGCATTTAGTTAATTAACAAATACTATATCTTTTATGACCACAGTAATTAGCCACTGCTTCTTTATATGAAAAGTAATTAGGTTGTTAAAATAAAAAACAACTTATAAAATATTAGATGCAGATACTGTCCTCAACAGGCAAATAAATTGGCCTAAATAATAGTAAATAAAATATAAAAACTATAACCGAAACAAATTGTAAAAATAATTAGCGCGAATTTAAAAGTAAATTCTTCATCCATTTTCTTCTCCTAAAAATCCCCCTTTAAAATTACTATATTGGACCATCAGGAATATAACTTGTCATAATATTAATATTTTAAATCATACTAATATATAGGCGACTACTTTAGTACATAATAATATATTTAACAAGAAGATTTTACCGTAAAGTAAATCGTACTATCATCTTTAATTTTTTGAAATGCTGCGAGTCTTCTTGAATTTTGGTGATTGAGCATGCCCAAGGACACTTTCTTTGTGCGTAGACAAACTATGTAATTGAACAAAAAAATACCAAAAGTATTAAAATATTGTACTAATCATTACTTGTAATAACTTGTAATAGAGTTTCTTGTCAGAAAATAGTGCAAAAAAAAGCACCTCAAGGTGCTTTTTTTGCATAAATTAGAAAATTTATTATTTCATCATAAACTCAATGGCTGCTTTTAAGTTTTCAGCCGTTAAGTTTGGATTTCCACCTTTAGCAGGCATAGCACCTTTACCCGCTACTGCAGAACTAACTAATCCATCAATACCACCATTTGCATCTAATCTTGGTTGCCAGGCTTCGACCTTACCAATTAATGGGGCATTTAAAACGCCAGTGCCATGACATGCCAAACAGCTGTTCTTTACAATGGTTTCACCATCTAACATGACTGGTTCTGCCTTAGTTTCTGCTGCTGGTGTCGCTGCATCCGCTTTCTTATCGCCAACTAATGAAATGGTTTCTAAAGCCTGTATCCTAATGGTAACGGCTTCCTTTTGAATCGCATCTGACACTTTAACTCCACCGGCTACATATTTTGTGCCACCAACTATAGAAGCTAACCACATAATACCTGCTACAACAGCCACAGCAACAATAGTATAAAAAATAATGGATATAACCATCTTAGTAAAGTAATCTTCATTAGTTTGTGACATAACTATTCCTTTTCATATCAAAATAAAAACCGTAAAATGGTATTTTTAGATTCTACATCCGCATTCAGAACAACAAATATGGATAAACCCAGTCTTATCACCTTGTAAGCTGATAAAAGAAAGGTGACAAAAATTGTGGGGCATATTAACAGTTCTTAATGAATATTTCTATTACCATTATTAGATAAAAAACCTAGGATTTTATTAATTTTTTTATGTCTATCTACGCTATAGGTGACATCCAGGGATGTTACGACTCATTAATGAAATTACTGGAACGTATTAAATTTGACGATGCTAATGACAAATTGTGGTTTGCGGGTGATTTGGTTAACCGAGGTAAAAGTTCACTTCAAACACTTCGATTTATTAAATCATTAGGTAAACGAGCTAAGGTAGTCTTAGGTAATCACGATCTAACCTTATTAGCCCTGGCCTATACCGATACTCATATAAAAAAGCATACTTTAGATGATGTCCTTAAAGCACCTGATAGAGAAGAATTACTATATTGGTTGCGTCATCAGAAATTATACATTTACAGCAAAAAGCGCAAGGTATCATTAGCTCATGCTGGTGTCTATCCTCTGTGGAATATTTCTCAAGCTCTGTCACATGCACATGAAGTTGAACAAGAACTTCGTTCAGAAAGTTTTATTGATTTTTTAAACGTCATGTTTGGTTCATATCCAGTCAATTGGCAGGATAATTTAGAAGGCTGGGATAGACTAAGATTTATCATCAATGCATTTACCCGAATGAGATACTGTGATAGTTTAGGTAATCTGCAATTTAAGGACAATGGACCTGTAGGAACGCAACAGAAACATCATGTCCCCTGGTTTAAACTTCCTCAAAGATGCAATAAAGATTTACCTATATTATTTGGACACTGGTCAACACTATTTGGCAAAAGTAAGACAGAAAATGTGTATGCTTTAGATACCGGCTGTCTATGGGGGGGGCAATTAACTGCCTTGAAGTTACCTAAAAAAGGAAGGTCTATTAATGCCAATAGTATCCAATTATTTCAACAGAAATGTTAAGCTATACGTTTAATAAAACTGTGAAATAAATAATATAAATAGATTAAATATGATAGAATCACAATATTCATAAAAATCATACAGATATTAACAACAATGCAAACTATTTCTGAAGATATTCAAAAACTTAAAATACTTCACATCGATGATTTTGGCAATTATCGTTCTATGCTGAAGTCTATTCTTACCGGCATGGGCATTAAAAATATTGATAATTGTTCAAATGCTGAAGAAGCTATGCTCAAGGTCACTTCTGATAAATATGATGTTATTTTATGTGATTATAATTTAGGCGATGGCCAAAATGGTCAGCAGTTTTATGAAGAGTTGATGCATAAAAACATATTGGATTATGGCACTATCTTTATTATGGTTACTGCCGAAAACACCATGGATATGGTTATGGCCGCTGTTGAGTACCGTCCGGATGCTTATCTAAATAAGCCATTTCCTAAAGAAATGCTGATAACTCGATTAGAGAAATTAATTGTTAAAAAACAAACACTAAAACCTATTTATATTGCTTATAATAATCAGGATTATACGAAAGCAATTAAGCATTGCGACAAGCTGATGAAAGTAACGCCGAAACTTGCTATGGAGATAGGCAAATTGAAAGCGAAAATTGCTATTGATGCTAAACAATACCAACTAGCCTTATCTCTTTATGAACAAGCATTACATGTTCGTCCATTTGACTGGGCGCTATATGGGAAAGCACAGGTGTTATTTTTACAAGAACGTTACAAAGAAACTCAAGAGGTTTTAGAGGGTTTAATTGAGAATAATCGAAATTATATTGAAGCTTATGATTTGTTGGCAAAAATATATGATATCAATGGCGACTTTATTGAATCTCAGAAAATTTTAGAAACCGCTACTACTATCTCTCCACGGACAGCTTTAAGACAACAACATCTGGCCCAAACCGCTTATAAGAATGGTGATAAAGAATTAGCTACTAAGGCTTTTAAACAGACCATATCCAATAGCCAGCATTCCTATTTAGATGCGATAGACAATCATACTGCTTTAGCTAATCTCTATATTGAAACAGGACATCCGAATAAGGCTGGCAAAACCCTGGCAAATGCAAAAAAACAATTTAAAAATAATAAAGATAGTCAATTTAAAACAAAACTAGTTGAATGCAAACTAGAAACACAATTAGGACATGAAGATCGAGCAAGAGAAATCTTTGAAAATATACTTCATACCATGCCTGATAAATTAAGTAATTTACCCAAAGGTATTCAGGATGAACTTATCAAGCAAAGTCGGGACCTTGGCGAAGAAGATATTACCAATGCCTTTCTCAACGACGCAGACAATGCAGAGCAAGATATTGAAGGCATGAGAAAATACACTTATCTACTTAAAAATGCAAAAGGAATGCGTCTATACCAACGTAATAAATTACGTGAAGCTATGGCTCTTTTTGATGAAGCTGCTACCAATCTTCCAGACAACATATCCATTAACCTTAATGCCGCGCAGTCAATCATTATGATGATTAAAAATGGTCTGGTTAAAGGAGTTGCTCGTGATACCCATATTGAAAAAGCGCAAGCCTATCTTGATATCAGTAATCAATTAGAACCTGACAATGAACGTTATCAAAAGCTTGACAATTTATTTAGAGGACTTGTTAAATAATGGAACAAAATGCTGAACCGGAAAACATAATGACACAAAGTGATTTACACACCATTATGATGGCAGTTATTCATGATACTAAAAATGCTCTGTTTCAGGCTCAAGGCATGTTAGATCAATTGCAAATAAAATTATCCGAACCATTTGAAGAAGTTACTTTGGCTCAACATGAGTTAACCACAGTTAATCAATCCATTATGCGTTTATTAACATTATATAAAATGCAAACAGATAAATTTTCATTACATCGGGATCAATACCATGTTGATGATTTTCTGCAAGAATTAGTTTTGGGTAATAATTCTATCCATAGCGCTAAAAATATTGCTGTCCTTATAGAATGCGATGAATATCTGGAATGGTTTTTTGATGCTGATTTATTAGCTAATGTGATCAATAGTATTCTCAATAATACCTTACGATACACCAAATCTAAAATTATCTTACGTGCCGAAGAGGTAGATCAACAACTACAAATTTCAATCATTGATGATGGTCATGGATTTCCTAAACAAATGCTTGAAAATAGTCATGATTTAAAAACAAATATTAATTTTAAATTAAGTAATTCTGGCCTCGGTCTCTATTTTGCTGAAAAAATTGCCAATATGCATAACAATAATGCTCATAAAGGCTATACAGAAATATCCAACAGAGCTGAAGGTGGTGGTTGCTTTATGATTAATCTACCCTAAAACTTACCAATAAAAAAAAATAATGGCTATGCCCCTTAAATAATGTAAAACAATTAGTCTTTTTTCAGGATTTGTTATGAATATTAAACCTTTTTTAGAATTAATGGTTAAAGAATCTGCATCTGATACTTATTTCAGTACTGGAGCCCCGGCTTCAATGAAAATTCAGGGCAAACTTACTGCTGTATCCAAACAAAATTTAACCAATGAACAAATTAAAGCAGCAGCCTTTTCGGTTATTAATGATAAACAAAAAAAAGAATTTGAAGAAGAACTTGAGTTAAATTTTGCTATATCCGAACCTGGTGTCGGCCGTTTTAGGGCAAACCTCTTTATTCAAAGAGGAAATTGGGCCATGGTTATTCGACGAATTAATACCGAGATCCCTCTTATTGAAGACCTGAAACTTCCACCAATTCTTTCAACAATTATTGAAAATAAATTTGGTTTAATTCTCGTTGTAGGAGCTACTGGCTCAGGTAAATCTACAACACTTGCTTCAATGATAGGACATCGTAATAGGACCATGGCGGGGCATATTTTAACCATCGAAGATCCGGTAGAGTTTGTTCATCAACATAATAAATCAATAGTCAATCAACGTGAAGTAGGTGTTGATACCAGGTCTTATTCTAATGCACTTAAAAGTTCCTTACGTGAGGCTCCAGATGTTATCTTAATTGGTGAAATTCGAGATGCTGAAACGATGGAACATGCTTTAACATTTGCCAATACAGGTCATCTATGTTTATCAACTTTGCACTCAACCAATGCCAGCCAAACACTGGATCGTATTTTCGGATTTTTTGAAGAAAATGAAAGAGAGCAGGTTCGTGATGATCTTTCCCGTAATTTATGTGCCATTATTTCTCAACGTCTTGTTCCAGGTATAGATGGAAAACTCAATGCCGCTGTTGAAGTATTACTCAATACTTCTTTTGTATCCAATATTATCAAGAAGAATGAAATGGATAAAATGAAAGACGCCTTTGAGCAAGGTATCAAAGATGGTATGCAATCCTTTGATCATGTTTTATTTACCATGTATCAACAGGGGAAGATAGATGTCAAAACAGCACTTGAATTTGCTGATTCTAAGAATGACTTACAATTAAAAATGCGTATGGAAGGTGGTTTGGAATCTGATACACCAAATGTTGGATCTGTCCAATTCTAGGAGCCTATATGGACTCCTAGTATCTACTTCAATTTTTGAAAATAATATGTTTGGCAACTTTAGCGATATTTCTTTAAATCTTTTTTTCTGCTTCCTTGTTGAATAACTACACCAATAATTTGTTCTATACTGTGTAATTGAATCACTTCTTCCTTTAAACTTTCATTTAAAGCTTTAACAAACAACTTATCTGCTTCAATTAGTAGTTGTCTTAGTATATATTCTTCATCAATTTTTACCACTACAAAGGAACCATCTCTGGCAACAGCTTCAGGATCGACAACAATAACCGTTCCATTTTTAAATTCCGGCAACATACTATCTCCTAAAGCCATTAAGCCAAAGGGTTCTTTTGCACTACAGCTACCTTCTATTGGTGGTATTTTACTTTTTAACATATTTTCTTAATTTCCAGGTTATATACTATTTACGATTAATCTTTAAAATTCTAACGATATAAATTTTCAAATCATTATCGATTATAAATTGAGTTTTGTGCTAGACACTAAGCTTTGTCTTAATGTTCTCTGGTTTCAGTAAAGGTGACTTCCGGCCATCTTTCCATAGCTAAATTTAAATTGACACGTGTCGGAGCAAGATAAGTCAAATCGCCACCACCATCAAAAGCAAGATTATCACTCAATTTTCTTTGAAACTCATCAAAACGCTTAGGATCATCACACGCAACCCAACGTGCAGTTTGCACATTTACATTTTCAAATATACAATTAACCTTATATTCATCTATTAGTCGTTGTTTAACTACTTCAAATTGTAAAACAC
>JADGAU010000065.1 GCA_015231865.1 Gammaproteobacteria bacterium
AAGCAAAAGGTTTTACAATTATAAGTGTAGCGGAACAACTGCATTTAGATGAACAAATTGTAATGGCCATAGAAAGTCATCAGTTATATGACTTACCTGAACCTGCTTATGTTTGTGGATATATTCGTAATTATGCGAGATTATTGGGTGTTGCTCCAGAGCCTTTAATTCAGCAGTTTAAACAAGAAGCCGATCTTAAAAGCCATTTATCCAGTGTTAATTCAATTGGAAACAGCTTAGAAAAAAAACAACGGATCAATAGCTATTTTTTTATTATTTTTTTATGCATATTTTTCCTTGGATCATTGAACTATGGTTGGAAAACCTGGATCAAGCCCCAAAATATTGAGTTGGATGTTACAACGGCAGAAAAAACGCCAAATAAATTAATTGAAGAAAATAAAAGTAATCTCACGGGCAGTTTTGTACAAGAAACATTGTCTCAATCAAATAAAGTAGATAGTGATAATTTGGAAAATATTGAAGAAAATAATAACAATAATAATTCTTCTCAAACAGATATTCAAAGTGAAGTAATAAATACTGGCGAAGTCATCGACAATATAAATTCGATTGCTGATACAAACTTAGAAGTAAGTGAGGAAGTACAAATCGAAACGCCAATCATTGAAAATAACACGGAAATGGAAAATTCGGAAATACCAGCTGAAGATAAAGAAATAGAAGCGGCGTTAAAAGATTTAAATACAGGTAAAGATGAGCGACGTTTATTTTTGGTATTTGAAAAAGATTCCTGGATATCAATAAAAGATGCTAGAAAAAAGTCTTTAGTTTATGACTTGATGCGTAAAGGTGAACAATTAAACCTTAACGGAAAAGCGCCGATTAGTGTTTTTTTAGGTGATGCTACCGGAGTCACCTTAACAGTTGATGATAAAGCATATGATCTTTCATCACGTATCAATAGTAAAAATATTGCAAAATTTACTATTGAATAATAGTAATTAATCGGGATTTACAGGAATTACATTGCAAAACAAGATTCAATCAATCAGGGGGATGAATGATATTCTCCCATCAGAAATTGCACTTTGGCAATATCTGGAAAATACGCTTAGAGAAACCATGACTCAATATGGTTACGACGAAATTCGTTTTCCAATTGTAGAAAAAACTGCTTTATTTAAGCGCTCCATTGGCGAAGTAACGGACATTGTTGAAAAGGAAATGTACACTTTCAACGATAGAAATGGTGATAGTCTAACACTGAGACCTGAAGGAACTGCAGTTTGTGTCAGAAGTGGTATTCAGCAAGGCTTATTGGTTAATCAACAACAACGCTTATGGTATCTCGGTCCTATGTTTCGTCATGAGAGACCACAAAAAGGGCGATATCGACAATTCCATCAATTTGGTGTGGAAGTATTTGGCTTAAGCGGTCCTGATATTGATGTGGAATTAATTGTAATGACCTCTAGGTTATGGAAAAAAATTGGTCTTGCTGATGATGTTGTACTTGAAATCAACTCTTTAGGTAGTCTTGAGGCTCGCGATAATTATAAACAGGTTTTGGTTGATTATTTTAGTCAATATGAAGCAAGCCTTGATGAGGATAGTCAGCGTCGCTTGTATACAAATCCTTTAAGAATACTGGATAGTAAAAATCCGTCTATGCAAGAAATTAATTCAAATGCACCTCAACTCATCGATTATCTGGATGATGAATCGAAGCACGAGTTTAAACAATTATGCCAAATTTTGGATCTTGCTAAAATCCCTTATAAAATTAATCCTCGTTTAGTTAGAGGCCTGGATTATTATAATAAACTCGTTTTTGAATGGGTAACAACACAATTAGGGGCACAGGGTACGGTTTGTGCCGGTGGTAGATATGATACTTTAGTGAAACAATTAGGTGGAAAAGAAACACCTGCAGTTGGTTTTGCAATGGGGCTTGAGCGATTGGTTGCATTATTAGCAGAGAGAAAAGAAGTAAGCAATAATCCCGATGCAGTTTTATTGTTGATGGGGGAAAGAGCACAAAGTCAAGGTTTAGTTGTAGCAGAAACAATTCGTGATTATTGCCCGGATTTATCACTACAATTATTTTGTGGTGGTGCCAGTTTTAAAAGTCAGATGAAAAGGGCTGATAAAAGCGGAGCAAAATTTGCTATTATTCTTGCAGATAATGAACTGGATTCTAATCAGCTAACAATAAAGTTTCTTCGTGCAGAAGATGTTACAGAAGAACAACAGAAAACACTCCCAATGTCAGACGCATGTGATTTACTAAACAAATCACTATAACTAAATTTGTAAAAGCCAGGATAGATAAATGGAAGCATATGAAACAGAAGAACAACAGGTAGCAGCAATAAAAGCATGGTGGAAAGACAATTATCAAAAAGTTGCTGTCGTTGCTATCGTTGGTATTGGAAGTATTTTGGGTGTTCAAAGTTATCTGAAAAATGTTCAGCTAAAAAAAGAATCCGCAAGTGATCATTTTAACCAGGTGCTATCAGGTGCTAAGGACAATCAAGAAGATATTATTATAGGTCGGACTGAAATATTAAAAAATGAACATGCAGACTCTCCATATACAGTCCAGGCAAGTATGTTGAAAGCTAAGGTTCTTGTTGATAAAAAGGATTATCAAGGCGCCATAAAAGAATTTGATTGGGTAGCATCTAATACTACCGATGAGTCATTAAAACAAATTTCTTATATACGTAAAATTAAATTATTAATGGAATTAGGTAATAATAATGAAGCGATGAATGAAATCAAACCACTAGTCAATATTAGTGACAAGTCTTCAACAGAAAGTATCATCAATAGTAACCCATTTATGCCTGTTTTAAATGAAATTTATGGAGATCTTCTCGTAATTTTAAATAAAAAAAATGAAGCTAAAAAAGCTTATGATAGTGCTTTAAGTGGGTTCATCGTTTCAGGAGTCAGTACCGAATTACTGCAAATTAAACGAAATGATCTGGGCGAATAAAAATCATGGAACATTTTTCAATGTTAAAGCAAAATTTATCTATGCGAGTATTTAGTTTTCTTTCTATTGTCGTTCTTATTATATTAATTACGTCTTGTAGTCTATTTGAAACCAATGATAATGCAATGGAGCCAACGGCATTAGAAGATATCAATAATATTGTCACCATTAAAGTTAAATGGTCGAATCAGCACGGTGTTGGTTCTAATAATACGCTTGTCAAGTTAAGCCCTGTGCTGTTTGATAAAAGTATTGTTGTAATAGATAGAGAAGCAAATATAACTGCTTATAACCAAGAAAATGGCAGTGAGTTATGGCATCAAAACTATGCAACTAAAGTCAGTAGCGGTTTAGCTAAAGTTGATGATAAATTATTCTTTAGTGATGACGCAGGAATATTATATGCACTTTCTGTAAATGGCGGGCAACTTCTCTGGAAACAAAAACTGAGTAGTGTTTCTTTATCTTTAATTGCTGGTGATTCAGATATGGTTGTATCCAGGACAATTGATGGTAATATTTTTGGTCTAAATAGTGATACAGGTGAGGAGCGCTGGGTTTCTAATCATAATGTCCCTATTTTAACGTACCGTGGAAATAGTAGCCCGATCTTTCATGAAAATAAAATTTATGTTGCCCTGGATAATGCACAGGTAATAGCGCTAAATATTAAAAATGGACAAACAATTTGGTCTGCAACGGTTGCTTATGCTTCCGGACGTTCAGATATTGAAAGAATGGTCGATATTGATGGAGATCCTGTTATTGTAGGGAACAACCTTTATGCAATTAGTTTAAATGGTAACATAGCAGCAATTGATGTAAATAATGGTAAGCTTCAATGGACCAGGAAAGTATCTTCGTTTACAGGCATAGCTCATGATGAAAAGAATTTATATATAACTGATGAAAACAGTCAGGTTTTAGCAATAAGACAGGATAATGGTGCGATTTTATGGAAGCAGGATAAGTTGCTATATCGAAGACTCACCCAGCCAGAGGTTTATGAGGGATATATTTTTGTTGCTGATTTTAAAGGTATTATTCATATAATGTCAAAACAATCGGGCGCCTTAATTGGTCGTAAAGATATGTTGCTGTCCAGTGGTAATCATGATATTGATCACGAAATGATGGTGGTTAATCCTCAAGTTTTTAATTATAAAGGCTATTTAGTTCCACCAATTATTTCTGAACAGAATATCTTCTGGTATGGTGCTAGTGGCCAACTCGATAGATTTAAAATTTTATAATCTTATTCAGTCATGAAACCTATTATTGCTATTATTGGCCGCCCAAATGTTGGTAAATCAACTTTTTTTAATCGATTAACCAACACTAAAAATGCTCTTGTTGCCGATATGCCAGGAGTGACACGAGATCGCCTTTATGGTGATGCAAAATTTGATGATAAAAGTTTCATTGTTATTGATACAGGTGGTTTAAGTGGAGAGCGCTCAGGTGTAGAGAGCTTAATGGTACAGCAAGTTTTTCAGGCTATTGAAGAAGCTGATGCGGTTTTTTTTCTGGTTGACGGGCGTTCTGGTATCAATACTTATGACGAAACTATTACTGAAAGAATTAGAGTTCTGAATAAAAGGATCTATCTATTGGTTAATAAAACCGAAGGTATGATCGCAGATGTTGTCGAAGCTGATTTTTATACTTTGGGTATTGGCCAACCTTATGCAATTTCATCTGCTCATGGTCAGGGAATTAATCAATTAATGCACCAAGTCGTTGATGATTTAGGGGCGCCTGATGAAACTGAAGAAGTTGATAATGATTCATTAAAAATGGCTGTTATTGGTCGTCCAAATGTTGGTAAATCAACTTTAATTAATCGTTTATTGGGAGAGGAAAGAGTTATTTCCTATGATCTGGCAGGTACTACCAGGGATAGTATTTTTATACCATTTGAACGTAATGAACGACAATATACGTTTATTGATACAGCCGGAGTTCGTCGTCGAAGTAAAGTTTCTGATGTGCTTGAAAAGTTTTCAGTTATTAAAGCGCTAAAAGCCATAGATAGTGCCAATGTTGTTATTCTGTTAATTGATGCTCAGGAAGGTATTACCGATCAGGATCTGACATTATTAGGTATGGTTCTTGATGCGGGTAGGGCCCTGGTGATTGCAGTAAATAAGTGGGATGGCCTAGAAAAAGATATTAAAGAGCGAATAAAGTCTGAGATTGATCGCCGTATACATTTTATTAATTTTGCTAAGATTCATTATATTTCTGCCCTCCATGGCAGCGGTGTTGGCTTGTTATACGATTCTGTTGAAAAAGCTTATGAGTCAGCAATGAAACAATTTCAAACCTCGCATTTAACAGATTTGCTTGAAAATGCGGTTCAAATGCACCAACCGCCTATGGTTCATGGTAGAAGAATTAAAATGATTTATGCCCATCAAGGGGGGCAAAACCCGCCAATTATTGTTGTTCATGGACGCCAAGTAGATCAAACGCCAGATGTTTATACTCGCTATCTGATGAAATTTTACCACACTCATTTAAAACTTAATGGTACGCCACTGCGTATTCAGTATAAAGTTGGTAAAAATCCCTATGAGGGAAATAAGAAAGCAGATAATCGTACAGAAAAACAATTAACAAAACGTCGGCGTCATACCAGGCAGTTAATTAAAAAATATGGCGGCAAGAAAAATAAAAGACAATAAGCGTAATCATAGATATTTTTTTGGTTAACTTAATTCATCATTCATCATTCATCATTCATCATTGGATCTTCATTTAGTTTATCAAGGACGGGCAGTTTTTGTCCGCCAAATAAAACATCAAAACGCCAGCTAATAAAGTTTGGTGACGTTTTATATACTTTGCTGGCAATAAATTCCATAAAACTTTGTAATCGATAAATATGTGCTACAGAATCAATTCTTAGAATTTCATTTCCTGATTCATCAAATGCAATAATAGTTGGCGTATAGAATAAACCAAGTTGGATTGCCCACTGTTTGGCAGTTAGTTTCTGTCCGTCGGGCGTTAGTACAGGTGTGTCTGCATTAATATCGATTTGCACAATATCAAAATATTTCAGCAATTTACGTGTGTCTTCATGATGTGTTGATTCTGAATGGAGTACATCACATGCATAACAATCACGTTGCTCAAAGAAAACTAATAATGGCTTATCTGCTTTAAAATGCTTTCTTGAAAGAGCATAAGGTTCGGGCATAAAAAATTCTTCGTGATTTAAATCACTGATTTCAAATTTGGGCGGCGGATCTGCTCGTCGAATATAATTAGCAAAAGATTCCTGTTTATAATATTCTTCAGCAATATATTCTAAAGCTGCTCTAAATTTATAAGGCGGATAATAACCTCTTAGCATGAAGATTCGTTTACCTTCACTATTATAAAAAACTAAACTTGGGGTGAGATCCGCTTTTTCTTTAATAGCAAATTCTTTTTCCGTAACCACTTTACCATTAGGTAAAGTAACTTCTTTACTGCCCCATATATTGATTGGCACTACATCAAAATATTTTTTCGTATAAGTCGCAATATCTTCCTGGCCAAAATCATTCTTCATCAGAGCAAGACAATAAGCACAATGTTTTTGCCCAAAGTAGACAATAATGCCTTTTTTATTGTTTTGTTTAGCTTCTTCAATATCTTCAGATAAATCTAGAAAGCTATTTTTAAACCATTGAGGATATTTTATTTCATTTGAAACGGGTGCATCATCAAATGAAAAATCTTCATCATCTTGTTCTGATTGTGCATAAGCTATTGGATTAAAAATTAAACCAAGCAATAAAATGAGCAATGATATTGTATTTGTTAGTGCCATCATGATTAGTTTAAGTAGCTGAATAATTTTTGTCGATAACGACGAACAATATCACCTTGGCCACCAAGAAGCTCAAACACTGATAGCATTTGCTTTTTGGCATTATCGAAATCATCACCTTTGGTATTTTGAATAACATCAAACAATTGATCTAATGCTTCAATATAGTTTTGATGTGCAGTTAGCTTTGTTGCTAATTGTAGTCGTAATTCATAATTTTCTGGATTCGCTTTAATTTGTTGTTTTAATTCATCAAGAGCTGGAGCATTAGCAGCATTTTTTGCGATATTTAGTTGATTAACAATAGACTTTACGGCTTCTTCATTTTTAGACTGATTTGGCAGAGCATTGACTATTTCTTCACATTCAGCTAATTCTTCACGTTGTAAGTAAACATTAGCGATAGCAACTAATACTTGTATATTTGAAGGATCTTCCTGATTTAATGCTTTTAAAATATTAAGGGACTGTTCAGAATGGCCTAGTTCTAAAGCAGACAATGCTGCATCTAAAGCTTCAGAAAGTGGGGAACTAACAAGCCTATCCAATTTCTCTTTAATTTCGCTTTCAGAAATTGCACCGGAAAATTGATCCACAACCTGCCCATCTTTGTAGAAAAAGACAGTAGGTAAGTTTCTAATACCAACTTGCATGGTTAATTCCTGATTCTCATCACTATTAACTTTCGCCAGTGTAAAGCCACCTGCATATTCTTGAGCGAGTTTTGTTAATAATGGAACAAGTATTTGACAAGGTTGGCACCAGGGAGCCCAGAAGTCAACAACGACTAATTGCTGAAAAGATGCTTGAATTACCTGCTGTTCGTAGCTGGCAGGATCGTTAATATCAATAACAAATGGATCTTGGCTCATCACTCTAATTCTTATAATTAAATTCTCAAAAGGGTATTTTATGCCAGTTTATTTTGTTAATCTACTATAATAATTATTGTTTTATAATTATATGTATTAAAATATTATAAACATGATGCGGGCATGTACTATTTTTTAATCTATACAATATAGAAAGGTTACCTATGGCAACGATACAATTAATTTTTAATGGACAGGTTAAACAGACTTATTCAATTGATAAGCCAGAGTTTACGATTGGTCGAAAAGAGGTGAATGATATTTTTATTGATAATAAGAGTATTTCCGGGCGTCATGCTGTTATTATTCGCAAGGATGATCACTATATTATAAGTGATTTAGATAGTACTAATGGAACTAAGGTTAATGGTAAAAAAATAAAAACTATTCGGTTAAATGAAGGTGATCATATTAGTTTATTTAAATATACCTTAAGTTTTTCTCTTGATGGTGAAGTATTGGGTGAGTCAGAAGAGACTCAAAAGAACAAGTCATCCTCAAGTTCTTCTGCAGGTATTATGGTGGGTGATGATGCTACGGTAATGCTTAACTCATCTCAAATTAGTCAAATGGCTGCAGAATATAAAGCAGATGGAAAGTCTGAGTCAGAAGCTAAGGAAGCTAGTCTAGAGGTGACAACCGCGGATGATATCACCACCATTCAAATCAAAAACAATCCAATTATAATAGGTAGAAATAGTCGCTGTAAAATTCAGACGGGTGGATGGCCAATCTTTACGCCAGCAATTTCTGCAGTCATTAAAAAAGACATGTCAGGGACCTATAGTTTAAAACCAGAGACAACAATTAGTCTTAATGGACAGAAAATAAGTAAAAAACAATTATTAAAAAATAATGACAGAATTTTAATCAGGGATACTTTGATTATCTTTCAAATAGGATAAAATCAGTCTAAAGTCTAATTCTCGTAGGCTTTAAAAAAACGTTGTGAAAGTCCCTCTAACTCATTTATTTTATAGCAAGGTAGAAGATACCAGGATATTAATAACTGGTTAGCAGTTAGAACTTCTTCATTATTGTTTTGTTGAAGTTTATCGTTAAGCTGCTCTATTTTAAAATTCATTCTATCTTGTTCCTTATCTATTGGAGAAGGAGACTCGGTCAGAATTTCCATTGCTAGACAAAGTTTTTCTTTTTGTTTGACTAGCTCATCATAATTACTGTCAGCATTATTTTTTATGGCTTGTTCATAACGAGCAGTTATTTGTTTTTCTAATGTTTTATCACTAATTACCGTTAATGAATGCCATTGCTTATCAAGGATATCTAGTTCTTCTTCAGATAACGTTGCTTTTTGTTCTATTTCCTGACAAAAATCCGCTTTATCTTTAAGATGTTTTATATTTTCTTGTTCAGCTAGTATTTCTAATTGTGAAACTTTATTTTGATATTGAATAATAGCCTCTTTAAAACGTAAGTTTAGAGGTTCTTTTTTGTTTCTATTCTGTTCAATTTTTTGCCAGGATTCATTAATATCTGAAAATGCTTTTTGTAACTCATTTAGATTTAAATTTTGTTGATTAAGCGCTTCTAAATTTTCACATAGCGCTGTTTTTTCTAATTGTTTACTTTCATCTTCCTGTTTTAGTGTTTCTCTTGCTTGTTCTCTTTTATTGAAAACTAAATCACAAGACTGACGAAATTTATTCCATAAAACTTTACGTATTTTTTGTCTTGTCGGTCCAACTCTCTTCCAGTTAGCCTGTATTCTTTTACACTCACTAATCGCCTTATTCAGATCCTGTTCTGAAATCTCAACAAGCTGATTAGCTTCATCAATTAATTGCTTAAATTTTGCTGCATTTTTATCCCAAACCTGATTAAGCTGGTGATTGATAATTTGTTGCGATTGTTTAAACTGTTTATGTAGTTTTTGATGATCATTGTGATTGATCTTACCTATAGCACGCCATTCTTTATTGGCTTGTTTTAAAATATTATCAACCTGTTTCCAGTCAGTTTCCTGGAAATCTTTATCAGTTAATTCCTGATTGTTGTTCCAATTCATGTGTTCAACATATTGTTGTAGCTGAGCACATAGCTTCTTCTTAGTTTCTACATTTTTCTGCTTAATTGATTCCAGTTGTTCAATATAGGGTTGGAATAGCTCAAATGATTGATTACAATAATTGTTAAAAGCCTCCCAGGTGTGCTTATTAGACGGGCCTTTAAGCAGTTTCCACTGACTTCTTAAATCTTTAATTTGTGCTGCATACAATTGATAAACCGATTCAATATTCTCAGGTAATTCGTTCAATTGCTTTTCGATATTTAGAAATATTTCCTGAGCCTGACTACTTAAACTTTCACGTTTATAATCATTAGCCCAGTTTTTCCATGAAGAAAGTTGTGAAAGTTGTTGCTGAGTTTCTTTTATTCCTTCTAATTGCTGTGATTTCTCATGTTTCGTTAGTAATTGTGTTTCATCAAGTCTATCTTGAAATTGTTGGCGAAGTTTTATGGCTTGCTCAGTTTCACCGGACTCAATGTGTTGATTTATTTGATTAACTAGTTGTTGAATATTTTGAATAAATTGAGATTTCTGTTGTTTCTGGTCATCTAGTTTTTGGGTTAGCTTTGACTTAATTGAAGCATATTTATCCTTTAGTTGGTTAAAATCACTACCGGACTGAGTTATATTAGATGATTCAATTTGTTTTATGTCTTTATCAATTTTATTCAGTAAATTACTGACTAGTTTTTGACCTATGGTCTGATTTTGGGATAATAGATTTTGTGCTTGTTTTATTGATTGCTCAAGAGATTCAAAAGTTGCTACTGGACTATAAATATGGTTACTTGTATTATCTGATTTATCTTCAGAAGTCGTAATTTCAAGTAATTTAATCATTTCCAGATACTTAGCAGTCAGTTGTTTTGATTTAGAGTTATCAAGCTGGCCTATAAGTGATAGCCATTGTTGCTGTAGTTTTTGAATTTCTTTCAATTCAGTGCCATTGTCAGGTGTCTCTAGATAATCATTAATAGATTGACTTAATTGCAAAAGCAGATTTTCAAGTTGCTCTATTTTTTGTTTTATTTCATATTCTTCTTGTTTTAAATCAACAAGTGTTAATTCGATTTTATCTACAAGCTTCTCGTAGCGCTTGGTATTATCATTATTGGCAAAGTTCTTAACTTTATTCCAGTCCTGTTTTAGTTGGTTGAAGGTATGTATCTCCTGACGTAACAATTGACGTTTATATAATTTATCTAATTGTTCACAGATGTTGATACTTTCTTGAGTATATTTAACAGGGCGGTTTTCATCTTCAATTAATTGTTCTAAACGTTGTTTTGCCTGCTGATAGATTTTCTTATTTTTACTTCTGGATTTTTTACAAACTCGCTGTAAGGTGGATTTTTTATTGATTAATTTAACGGCTTTTAATCTAACTTCAAAGCTGTCATCTTTAAGGGCAATATCCCCTAGTAATGAATCACGCTTAATTTTATCAAGAACAATCAAACGAAGTTCTTCTTCTTTACCATGGCTGGCTATATAGTCACATATTTTAGGGGGGATGCTTCCACGTAATACTTCTAAACGATCAACGATATCAGCAATAGGAAACGTTTCAGCGCTTAATATTTTAGAAAATCTATCATGAGCAGCTTTTGTTGTAGGTTCATTCTTCAGGTTTGGATTTGACGTTTTTTTTATAACTTGTTGGATAGCTTCTAAATCAATAATACGATTAATAGCACAAATTTTAACGTCACTATTTTCATCATTGATAGCGATAGATTCTAATTCGGGATTTCCTGGTTCTAAACTTTCTAAAATTCCCTGAATACGAGTTTCAGCATTTTTGCTTTGCCATTTGGGCTTAGAAAAAGAGCTAATAAGGGGGGAAAAAATATTTTTTAACATGAGATTACCTTCACGCCATCGATATAGTAACTTAACATTGTTATATTTGTTGGATCTTAACTTGCTGCTCTTGCAAACCTTTTAATTTTGATTCGGCATCTGCAAGTTTATCTTTTTCTATCTGAACAATTTCTTGAGGTGCTCTGGCTGTAAAGTTTTCATTCGATAGCTTTTTTGACAAGCCGGTGATATAGCCACTAAGCTTATTAATTTCTTTATCCAGTCGTTTTAATTCTTCTTCAACATCAATTAAACCTGCCATTGGAATTAACAATTTCATATTACCAATCATTGCTGTTGCTGATTCAGGTGCTTCATCACTTTGAAGCCACTCAATACTTTCAAGTTTAGCCAGTGCTTTAATGGAATCGAAATTGTTTGCTAAATTTTTCTGATCAGTTGAAGTGCCATTTTGTAAATAGATAGCTAACTTTTTACCTGGTTTAATATCCATGCTGCTACGTATTTGTCTTATCGCCATAACAACTGCTTGTAACCATTGAATTTCTTGCTTAGCTTCATCAAACACAAGCTCAGAATTTGCAATAGGGAAGGGTTGCAGCATGATAGTATCACTCTGAATATTGGCTATTTTCGAAATTTTTTGCCAAATTTCTTCTGTTATAAAAGGAATAATAGGGTGAGCAAGTCTTAGTAGTGATTCTAGAACAGTAATCAGTGTATTACGGGTTCCTCTTAATAGAGCAGGTTGTAATTCAAGTGTCAAAGTAGGTTTTGATAATTCAAGATACCAGTCACAGTAAGAATTCCAGGTAAACTCATAAATACTTTGAGCTGCTCTATCAAAGCGATATTGCTTTATATCCTGAGTCACACTGGTAATGGTTTCCTGCAGTTCAGTTAATATCCATTGATCAGCGAGACTCAATTGCATCATGCACAAGGGGGTAAAGCCATTATCCATTTCTTCGGTATTGAGAATGACATATCTGGATGCGTTCCAAAGTTTATTACAAAAGTTACGATAACCTTCGATACGTCCCATATCAAATTTAATATCACGTCCAGTTGTTGCCTGAATCGCAAAGGTAAAACGTAGTGCATCTGTGCCAAATGCTGGAATGCCATCTTTAAAATCTTTGCGGGTTTGTTTCTCAATTTTTTTGGCTAATTGAGGCTGCATCATTCCTTTAGAACGTTTAGAAACCAGGGGTTCCAAATCTATGCCATCAATAAGATCAATTGGGTCAAGAACGTTTCCTTTTGATTTAGACATTTTCTGTCCGTGAGCATCTCTGACTAGACCATGAATATAAACTTCATGAAATGGCACTTTGCCAGTAAATTTAATGCCCATCATAATCATTCTGGCGACCCAGAAGAAAATGATATCAAATCCGGTAACTAAAACATTGGTTGGGTAGAAAGTATCAAACTCAGGTGTTTTTTCTGGCCAGCCTAAGGTTGAGAAAGGCCATAGTGCCGATGAAAACCAGGTATCAAGGACATCATCATCTTGTTTTAATTTGATGTCAGCACTTAGATTATATTTGTCTCTAGCAGTACCTTCATCATGGGCAACATAGATATTTCCTTCGTCATCATACCAGGCTGGTATCCGATGTCCCCACCAGATTTGACGAGAAATGCACCAGTCTTCAATGTTTCTCATCCATTCAAAATAGGTGTTTTTCCAATTCTCAGGTACAAATTTGATATCACCATCTTCAACTGCTTTAATTGCTGGTTCTGCTAGCGGCTCAATTTTGACATACCATTGATCAGTTAAATATGGCTCAATAACTGCGCCTGAACGATCTCCACGAGGAACCATTAATTTATGATCATCAATTTTTTCAATTAGCTCAAGTTGTTCTAAATCCTTGAGAATAATTTTTCGAGCTTCATAGCGGTCCATGCCTCGATATTTTTCAGGCGCATGTTCATTAATCGCTGCATCAATAGTGAAAATATTCATGATCGGCAGTTCATGACGTTTGCCCATGGCATAGTCATTAAAATCATGAGCGGGGGTGATTTTTACACAACCCGTTCCAAACTCTCTATCAACATAATCATCTGCGATAATGGGGATTTTGCGATCACAAAGTGGTAAATCAACCATTTTCCCAATTAGGTTTTGGTAGCGTTCATCTTTTGGGTGAACTGCAACAGCTGCATCTCCCAACATGGTTTCTGGTCGAGTTGTGGCAACAATAATGTGTCCTGAACCTTCACTTAAAGGGTAACGCATATGCCATAAGAAACCATTTTCTTCTTCTGAAATTACTTCTAAGTCAGAGACTGCTGTATGTAGTACGGGATCCCAGTTAACAAGGCGTTTTCCACGATAAATTAAACCTTCATCATAAAGTTGAACAAACACTTCTTTGACAGCTTCTGATAAACCTTCATCCATGGTGAATCTTTCTTTTTCCCAATCAAGAGAGGCACCCATGCGACGGAGCTGTTTAGTAATTGTATTACCTGAATGGTGTTTCCAATCCCAAACTTTTTCAATAAAATCTGTTCGACCTAGATCATGGCGATTTTTGCCTTGGGCATTTAATTGACGTTCAACAACCATTTGCGTGGCAATACCCGCATGGTCAGAACCTGCCTGCCATAAAGTTTGACGGCCCTGCATACGGTTGAAACGTATCAGCGCATCCATAATGGTGTCTTGAAAAGCATGTCCCATATGTAAACTACCCGTTACATTTGGGGGAGGTATCATGATGCAATAAGGAGATAAATCACTTTCCTGGTGGGTTGAAGAAGAAAAATACCCATTTTCTTCCCAAGTGGAATACCATTTTTGTTCAATTTCGTGGGGATTGTATACTTTTTCCATAGACTTTATTCAGTAATTACGCTGTCGCGACTTGTTGTTGATAATCGCTCATTATATAACAGAGTAAACTGAAAATGTACTAATCCCTCAACATCTTTGTAAGTAGTGCATAGTCATAGAAAAGATGTCTTAATTTATAAAATTTGTTTAAGTTTAAAGCTAGGGGGTTGTTGTCAACAAGCCCCAATTTATTACTAGCAATTTTTAGATTTAGCTTTATCACAATTTTCACATGCAGATTGTGATGGAGTATGCATAATATGACGTCGACCAAAATCCATATTTTTATTTTTCTTATTGCCTAAACAACTTGCACACCAGCCAGCAACTAAAATATCAATGATTAACATACTAATTCTCCTAAATAAATTTCTAACATGGTTTAAATTATACACAAATATAATCTAAATGCAAATCATTATCAATAAGAATTTAAAGTTTTTTATAAATTAATTAAAAGGTGATAAAATATGCGAATAAAATATTTTGCAAATGGATAGCGTTTTTTGAATCGACAATTATTAATATTAGGTCTTTTTTTTACGGCTTTAGGTATCTATACGACAGCTTATTGGTGGCTATCTGTAGAAGAACTCGTGCGTGGAATAATTCCAATTAGTTTTCTTCTTCTGGCCTTAGTAACTCTTACAGCAGGTTATACGGATCTTCCTCTTGGGCAAGCCTATGAAAGTAAGGTCCAGGCTCATAAAGAAAAATATCCTCGTTTGAGTGAATTTTTGTTTAAAGAAGACTGGTGGGCAATTGCTCTTGGACTTCTGTTTGTTTTGATTGGCATCACTCATGTTGCTCATGGCTCGGATGTCTTAAAATTAATGGCTGTCAATCCAGGTGTTGTCAAATGGCACTCAATTAATGAGTTATTTGCTCATTATGGTGACAATATTGATGCGTATATATTTCAATTCATTATTTGGGGTTCATTATTTTCAATTGCCTGTCGGGTTATGGGGATTGCCTTTTTATCTTTCTTTAAAAGCTTTTTATTTTTATACCTGGGCTCATTATTTATCTTTTCTATTTCCGGTTGGTATAGTGCTTCTTCATTTAATTTAGAGCCGCCTTTAGTTGCTTTAATATTAGGCCTAATATTAGCTAACCTTATAAAATTACCAGAATGGGTGGATGCATCTTTACGAGTCGAATTTTATGTTAAAACTGGTATTGTCCTACTGGGAGCAACATTCCCAATAACTTTAGTTGTAAGTGCCGGCGCAGTAGCTATTGGGCAGGCAACTTTTATTTCTATATTAGGTTGTTTAAGTATTTATTTTTTCAGTACTCGTTTATTTAACTTAGACAAACGATTGGCGGCTGTGCTAAGTGTTGGTGGCTCAGTTTGCGGTGTTTCTGCCTCTATGGCTATAGCTGCTGCAGTTGGTGCCAAAAAAGAACATGTGTATACATCGGTTACCCTTGTTGTAGCATGGGCTTTGATTATGATTTTATTCCTGCCTTTTGTGTCTAAATGGTTAGCATTACCAGCCGGTGTCGCAGGTGCATGGATAGGGACTTCTGAGTTTGCTGATGCAGCTGGTTTTGCAGCAGCCAGTGCCTATGGAAAAATGGTAGGAAATGAAGAATCTGCTATTAAAGCTTTTACTTTAATGAAAGTTATTGGGCGTGATTTATGGATCGGTATTTGGGCTTTGGTTTGGGCATTTGTAGCTACCACTATTTGGAATAAATCTGATGCTGGTAAACAAATCAATTCAAATACAAATACAAATAGATCAGAAATTTGGAAAAGGTTTCCTAAGTTTGTGCTAGGCTTTTTTGTTGCATCAATTATCGTTACGATTGTTTCTGAAAGTTATGATAAATACCAATTCGCAGAAGTGGTCAAGCCACATTTAATTGAGCCGATAAATTCAATTAGAAGTTGGGTATTTATTTTCTGCTTTTTTTCAATTGGATTAACTACTCGCTTTAGAGATCTGAAATCTGTTAATTTACAGACAATTATTCCTTTTTCTATGGGCGTATTAATTAATGTGATTGCCGGGTTTATATTCTCTGTTTATATTTTTGGTGAGTATTGGGCTAGAATCTAATAGCAACTTTCTAAATTTAGGTTTTTATAGATATTATGAGTTTGAAATGTTATAAATGTGAAAACTTTGTTGTCGATGCAAGTGAGCTTGAAAGAGAAATTAAAGGTTTAAACATTGTATCTTCTGCATATGGTTCTGTAAGAGCTGATACAGGTTTATGTCTTTGGCATGAAACCTTTGTTACAAATAGCTCTTCTTGCGATGATTTTATAAAAAAAACTTTCTCTTATAAAATTTAACTGGATCTAAAAAGGCTGAAAAATAAGGCATTAAAAATGCATTTAAAGTTTCCTTATCATCATACTGCTAATAAAGATGAAGCCTATCAAGTGTTTCTAAAAC
>JADGAU010000066.1 GCA_015231865.1 Gammaproteobacteria bacterium
GTGTTAGCAGCAATCGTTTTGAATCCAAGATTATTTAAATCTAAGCCATCAATAAATACATCAATAACTCTAACAGGGTTTTCTTGGCTGATATAATCATCTAAGCAATCTGGAAATAAAGTGGATTGGCCTCTATTTTCGCCTGAAATGAGCTTACTCATGATAGCTATCCCATTGAATTAATAGTTTTATTTTAACATTTTAGATGCAAAAAGTGGATCGTTTATGCCTGAAAAGTGCCAATAGTTTTCACACAGTCTGTGCCGAAAAAAATCACTGGCATAAGGACTTTTACCAATTAAATGGTATTTCTTGGAATAACTAGCTTAGAGTTAAAAACAGATTTATTTCCATTCCAACTGTCTACAATACGTCTACAATTGATTTTATTGGATTTCTTACAAAAAATAAAAAAACTGTAACTTATTGAAAGTAATGGTGCCCAGGGCCGGAACTGAACCGGCACGGTATAACTTTTTGAGGACTCATGGGGAGTTAAGAGCATTAAATTCAATAAGATAAAATTATTAGATTAATTTTAGTCCCCATGTATCCCCATAATTTCGCTACAGTTGGTCACATCTGGGTCACAAATTCAGCAGTACAAAAAGTTATGGTTGATATGAAATATTAAAAGAAGTTGCATTCACAGTTGGTTTTAGTGAACGATTATATTTTTCTAATGTCACGATACCATAAGTCGCCATTTTTTTTAAAGTTCGACTCAAGTTACTCACCTGACGACCAGACAATTCTGACAGTGTTTTTAAACTTTCTGGATTTTCTTGATCAATTATCTTTAACAGTCGAACATTTTTTTCACTTAATAATTCACTTAATGACTTCATTGAATTAAACCATATTTTAGGTTCATTCTTTTTAGGCTTATAAGTTCCTGCGGCAATACTTAATAACCTTTTTTGAAATTGTTCTCTAGGCATAATGCCGATATTTAAAGTTGCCATGTGTGCTACCTATTTTCTAATTCTGTAAGAATTTTATTTACTCTATCTAAAAAATCTTTTAATAATTGTTCAGCATTGATAAATTAATAGACTGTTCCTTTATCAATGGGTGAATCATGGGTGTGATCATATTCTATTATCCGCCCTTGATATCCTTTCTTTTTCTTCTTAACTGAATGGGCATTGTCAAAGCCCATTATTCTTTTCCCATAGTTATTGTGAAAAGTTAAGTTGTACCGAATACCATGAGGCCTCTCTTTCGTTGGCTCTACCTTCCAAGCCTCTATTTTATACCAATAGCCATTTTCTTCTGTATATTCAGTCCCATTTAATTCCAGTAATACATCAAGGCCAAAATCTCGCAAGTTATATTCCTTAGAACACTTAAACTTATCTTCTGGTGATAAGTATAGCAATTTAATAGAGACCTATCAATTGTTATCTCCCAACACACCATTGAACTTTTGTCCATACAGACTGTCAAATATCAGGAATACCTTACATATGGTGAAATTGACCATGGAATTGCGATCGTTCTGATATTGAATATTTTACTTTTTTCTATCCTTCCAATAATCAGGGTGACGGTGTAAATGCATTACCGCTAATACAAGAATTTTATCCTGCTCTACTGAATATAAAATACCGTAAGGAAATCTATGGACTAATGATCGTCTAATTGATTCATCAATAATAGCCCATGCTCCTGGTGAAGATACAGCACGCTGAATTGCAGAATGTACCTCAATAGCAAAATCAAAGCCTAGACCAGACTCAATTTCTTCATAATAATCAATTGCTGCATTGAATTCCTTTTCTGCATCCACATGAAAAGAAAAACTCATTTGTTTAAACGACTCCAAATTTTATCAAACACTTCTTTACCTTCTATAATTTCAGCATTCCCTAACCGAATATCTGCTAATCTTTTTTTAGCTAACTCACTCCATTCATGATCAATAGCTGATTCAGTAGGCGTTATACTTTTTAATAAACAATCAGCAACTAATACCCTTTCTTCAACAGGTAGAGAAGTAATTTCATCAATTAATGTCTGCGTATTCATAAATAATTTTTATCCCGTATCAAATTTTCCTAATACCAAGTATATGCAATTATTTGCCATATATACAATTAAAGAAAGTGATTATTAATAAACCATGACCTTTCCTCATCCTAACCCCAAATCCATACACATAAAATTTTTACAGCTGCATTTCAAAACATAATGGGGTAGTTGCTATATATACAAGGTGGGTGTCACGCGCAGTAAATGCATAGCAGGTGCCTGAAAGCCAAAAATACAAAATCGTTCTTCTGGAATAGTATTCCATAGCAGATATAGGAGTCACAAATAATATTTGGGGTGATGGGGTACGGGTGGTGTCTTCAGAGTGAGTTTTTAGTGTTTACTTTAACGTCGTGGAATTTAGATGGTGTATAATGCTATTACGGCTATTAACCATTAAAACTTGTTTATTATCATAAAGATAATGGTGCCCAGGGCCGGAATCGAACCGGCACGAGGTTTAACCCTCGCAGGATTTTAAGTCCTGTGCGTCTACCAATTTCGCCACCTGGGCAGATGACTACAATGTAATAATACATTGTGTTTTGATTTCCAATAACATTGAAGTTATTGGAGCGGGAAACGAGATTCGAACTCGCGACCCCGACCTTGGCAAGGTCGTGCTCTACCAACTGAGCTATTCCCGCAAAATTTAAAACGCGTATTTTACTTCAATTAGAAACAAAGTCAATCAATAATTGACTGACTTTTTGAATTTTCATTAACATAGCTTGAAAACTTATCCGCTAGAAGACAATTGGGGCCATGCAGCACGAATATAATCAATCATTGACCAAAGCGTAAGTATCACAGCCATCCATAATAATGCAAAACCTATTGTTGAAATAGGTAAGCCCCACAAATCAACACCATAGGTTAAAAAACCGATGGCAAACATTTGAGCCGTAGTTTTTACTTTACCAATCATTGATACCGCAACGCTTTTTCTAGCTCCAATACCTGCCATCCATTCCCTTAATGCAGAGATAGTAATTTCGCGACCGATAATAATTACCGCAGCAATACTCATGTAAATGCCAGAAAAATGCGTTGGATTTTGATCGACTAACAAAATTAAAGCAACAGCAACCATAAACTTATCGGCAACCGGATCTAAAAAAGCACCCAATGCAGATGCCTGATTTAATTTTCTTGCCAGATATCCATCAAGCCAGTCCGTAAAGCCAGCCAGAGCATAAACAATAGTCGCGGCTAATAATCCCCAACTAACGTCTAAGTAAAAGAAAATTGCATAGATAGGAACAAGCAATATCCGAGTTAAGGTTAATATATTTGGTAAGTTCATTCCAGAGAGCTATTATTCATGAAAATAGTTATAAATTAATTGTGCCATTTCTTCACCAATACCTTTGACCGTTAACAAATCACTCACTCCTGCTCGTTTAACTTCTTTTACACCGCCAAATTGTTTTAACAGCAGCTGTCTTCTCTTTTGGCCTAAACCTGGAATATTTTCTAGTTCAGAGCGGCGGCGCTTCTTGTCTCTTCTTAATCTGTGACCGGTAATTGCAAAACGGTGAGCTTCATCACGTAATTGTTGAATTAAGTGTAAAGCCTGTGAATTAGATTTCAGTATAACTTTACCGTGTTTTCTTGGCAATGCATCAGTCAAAAACTGTGATGAAAATTCCGGGATATATAAAGTATCTAAAGCCGCCTTTCGTCCTTCACCTTTGGTTATGCCTATGATTAGTACAGAATCTATTTCAAATTGACTTAACACTTTTATTGCCTGAGTAACCTGTCCTTTACCACCATCTATTAATAAAATATCTGGAAGAGGGATAGGATTTGACTTTTTATTACTTTCTGATCGCTGACCAACTGATTGATAGCGGCGTGTTAATACCTGTTCCATGGCTGCATAATCATCACCAGCGGTAATACCCTTTACATTATAGCGTCGATAATCTGATTTTAAAGGGCCATCCTGATTGAACACAACACAGGAACCAACCGTTTCTTCGCCAGAGCTATGACTGATATCAAAACATTCTATCCTTTCTGACAGTGTTTCTAAACCTATTGCCCGTTGAAGATCTTTAAATTGAGTGAGAATTTTTGATTGATTATTTAAACGACTTTCTAAAGCAATTTGAGCATTATTTTTTGCCATTGACAGCCATTTTGCTCTTTCACCTCTAACATTAGTCAAAATACTTATTTTCTGGCTGTTTTTATTTTCAATCACTTCTTCAAGCAAATATTTATCCTCAATATCTTCGTTTAGTAATATATTTTCTGGCAGTTGACGATCTATATTTAAACTATTTAAGTAATACTGCATTACAAAAGCATTTAACACCTCCGATCCTGTTTTATCCTGACTATTTTTAGGGAAAAAGCTTTTATTGCCTAAATTTAGTCCATCTCTAATATAAAAAAGCTGAATACAGGTATGTTGTCCCAGGCTTGCAATGGCAATCACATCAATATTACCCTTGCCGGCACTGATATATTGTTTTTCTTGAATATGACGCAAATGAATAATCTGATCACGATATATCACGGCATCTTCATAGTGTAATTGTTCTGAAGCCTGTTCCATTTTTACAACTAACTGATCAATTAATTGAGCACTTTTACCTTCCAGGAATAAGACAACATTATCAATATCTTTTTGATAATCCTGTACACTTATTTTATTAACGCATGGCGCGGTGCAACGTTTAATCTGATACTGTAAACAGGCACGTGAACGATTCATAAAAACAGAATCTTCGCATTGCCTGACTCTAAAAACTTTTTGCAACAAGTTTAAGCTTTTAACCACCGAAGAAGCACTAGGATATGGACCAAAATAGCGCCCAGGAAGCTTTCTGGCACCACGATGTTTAGTAATACGTGGGAATTTATCTTTATTTGATAAGTAAATATATGGGTAAGATTTGTCGTCTCTTAATAAAATATTATAGCGTGGCTTTAATGACTTTATCAGGTTATTTTCAAGTAATAAGGCTTCACCTTCTGTATGAGTAATGGTGATGTTAATATTAACAATTTGTTTCACCATTACCGTCGTTTTTGACGAGGCTTGGTTTTCTCTAAAATAACTGGAAACTCGTTTCTTAAGGTTTTTTGCCTTCCCCACATAAATGACCGTATTGGATTTATCAATCATTTGATAAACACCAGGAAGATGACTTAAGGCCTTAAGAAAAGTTGGATAGTCAAAAGTAGTAATTTGTGGATTAGCTTCTTTCATGCTTAAATTTTAAAAGCTAAAAATAATATTGATTATTTTTCGATCAGATTATATTGTAATGCCAGGTGGAACAAGTCCATGTCTGATTCTATATTAAGCTTCTCAAAGGCACGTGTTCTATGAGTACAAACCGTTTTTGGACTAACATGAATTGTTTCAGCAATATCAACTGATTTCATGCCATGTAAAGTCATGACAATAATTTGCATTTCTCTTTCAGTTAATTGCTCAAATGGACTTTTGTCAAAACTTTGCAGGCTTAATGCCATTGCCAATGCTAATTCCTGACTAATATGGTTTTTCTTATTATTTGCCTTGGTAATTGCTAATTTAAGTTCATCCGGCTCACATCCCTTAGTCATATAAGCAGTTGCACCTGCCTTCAACAGATGTTGGGGTAGTGATTCTGATTTCGTAACGGTTAAAATAACAATCGGTAATGCAGGATATTTAATGTGTAAACGACGAGTTGTTTCATAGCCACCAATACCTGGCATATTAAGATCCAGGATAACAACATTAATATCATTAGGCTGGCTTAAGTAATCAATTGCTTCTTCGCCTGTTGCACAACTATGGATTACTTCAAACTCAGGATATTGATCCAGAATACTTGAGATACCTAATCTTACAATATTATCATCATCGACAATTAACAGCTTTATCATTTAGGCTAAATTTTATTTGTTATTTGAATTTTATTAGAGGGCGGTAACAACATCAGCTACACCTCGGCACATGAATCAGATGCTACCGTTGCTTCCTTCCGGACCTGGCGGGGTTTACAACCTATCATTGCGAGGGAACCAATGAAGTTACCATAACGGGAAAGGATTATACCCAAAATGTGTGCTATTGCATAGTGTTGTTCAGATGAATTGTTCAGATGAATTAAAAAAATTGGAGCATTAAGCTCTCTTTGCTCTAAAAAAATTTTGAAGTAATTGAGCTGATTGTTCAGCATATATTCCAGAGACTACATCAATCTGATGATTAAGTTGGCTATTATTTAAAATCTGAAAAACACTTTCGACTGCCCCACTTCTCGGTTCATGAGCAGCGAAAACCAATCTGGAAACTCTGGCTTGAATTAAAGCCCCTGCACACATAGCGCAAGGCTCCAGGGTGACATACATGGTCGTTCCCGGAAACCGATAATTGCTCAATTGTTGTCCTGCAGCACGCAAACAAGCTATTTCTGCATGGGCACTGGGATCGTGAGTTTTAATCGGTTGATTATAAGATGCTGCAAGCAACTCATTATCTTTTACAAGAACTGCGCCAATAGGCACTTCATCTACTTCGCTGGCTTTTTTTGCTTGCATTAGTGCCTGTTGCATCCAATAATGGTCATCCATTATCAATTCATTATTTTTAGGATCATGATGTTTCAAAAGCTATCGCTACTCACATTAATCTCTCTGGTTATTGGCTCATTTTATTTTTTTAATCTGGGGGACTATTTTACACTGGAAGCGATAAAATCTCACCAAAACACGATCAATGCTTATTATCAAGAAAGTCCTGTAATAACTATCCTGGCTTACTTTATTATTTATATTATCGTTGCCGCTTTATCACTTCCCGGGGCGACGATCTTAACTTTAGCTGGCGGCTTTATTTTTGGTAATTTATACGGATTTTTAATCATTTCTTTTGCATCAACTATTGGCGCAACGTTTGCTTTTTTAATGGCACGCTTTTTAATAAAGAACTGGGTAGAGAAGCAATTTTCAACTCAACTCAATAGTATAAATCAAGGCATAGATAAAGAAGGTATCTTTTATTTATTAAGTCTTAGACTGATTCCGATTTTTCCTTTTTTTATGGTTAATTTATTGATGGGATTAACCAGAATGAAAACGCTAACTTATTTTTGGGTTAGCCAGTTAGGAATGATTCCCGGCACACTGGTTTATATTAATGCCGGCACACAAGTCAGTAAAATAGAAACGCTTCAGGATATTATCTCCCCTGCCATTCTTTTATCTTTTACACTTTTGGGTTTGCTACCCTGGTTGTCTAAATTTCTAATACAAGTTATAAAAAACAAACGCCTTTATAAAAATTATAATAAGCCTAAGCATTTTGATTATAACCTCATTGTCATCGGTGCAGGTGCCGGAGGTCTTGTTAGTGCTTATATTGCTGCTGCGGTAAAAGCTAAAGTCGCATTAATTGAAAAACATAAAATGGGTGGGGATTGTTTAAATACCGGTTGTGTACCATCGAAAACATTGATTCATATTGCCAACATAGCTTATCAAGCGCGTGAGGCTAATAAACTTGGAATTAACCTTCCCGAACCAGAAGTTAATTTTAAAAAAGTCATGCAGCAGGTTCATCAGGCCATACAAAAAATAGAGCCGCATGACTCAATAGAACGATATTCAGCTTTGGGTGTGGATGTTATTGAAGGAAAAGCAAAAATAAGCTCTCCTTATCAGATAGAAGTTAATAATCAAACACTAACCAGTAAAAACATTATCATTGCCAGTGGTGCTCAGCCTTATATTCCTGAATTAGCTGGATTAAATCAAATTAATTATCTAACTTCAGATAATCTCTGGCAACTAAATCAGCTACCTGAAAATCTTTTGATATTAGGCGGTGGCCCGATTGGCTGTGAACTGGCTCAAGCATTTAAGCGTCTAGGTTCGAAAGTAACCATTATTCAACGTAATAAGCACTTGTTACCCCGTGAAGACTCAGATATTTCGGATTTTGTTAAAACACAATTCGAGCAGGAAGGTATTAATATAAAATTAGAACATCAAGCTGTCAGTATTGATTTTAAAGACAACAAAAAGTACCTAGTCTGTTCCTATCTAAAACAAAATATTGAAGTGGAATTTAGTGATATCTTAATTGCATTGGGCAGACAGGCTAATACTGAAAATTTTGGTCTGCAGGATTTACAAATACCTTTACGAGCCAATAAGACACTAGAAACCAATGAATTGCTGCAAAGCAATTATCCTAATATTTATGCCGTAGGAGATGTAACTGGCCCCTTTCAATTTACCCATGTTGCTGCTCACCAGGCCTGGTATGCATCAGTCAATGCTTTATTCGGGAGTTTTAAAAAATTTAAAGTAGATTATCGCTTCATCCCCTGGGCAACTTTTACCGATCCTGAAATAGCCCGGGTTGGTTTAAATGAACAGCAAGCCAAAGAAAATAACATTGCTTATGAGCTATCGTGCTTTGATTTAAGTGATTTAGATAGAGCCATTACGGATAACAAAAATGTTGGCTTAATTAAAGTTTTAACTGTTCCGGGTAAAGATAAAATTTTAGGTGTCAGCATTGCGGGTGAACACGCAGCAGAAATTATTGTTGAATTTGTTACGGCTATGAAATATGGATTAGGACTTAATAAAATTCTTTCTACGCCCCATATCTATCCAACTTTTGCTGAAACCAACAAATATGTTGCCGGGCAGTGGAAAAAGAAGCAAACATCAGAAACAATACTAGCTTGGCTTAAAAAATATCATCACTGGACAAGAAATTAATTTCTAATGTGTGATACCGTTTTTTTTAACCGATATCACACCAAAATTTATTTAAGTTTATACGTTCTTATGAAAAAGTATCGCTAAACAAATTTCCTGCCCAGTTAAACATATTATTATAATTTCTGGTTGAAGCCCCCGATGAGGCTGCAGGATAGCCGCCACTTAGATTAGGCACCGATACTGGCTGCATACTTTGAGTACTGGAATTGTACTCATATACAATCGTCAACCAGGTAGCTGTTGAAGAAGATACCGGACTATAACATGCAGAATTGGTTTTAGGTGCAGGATCAGGTTGTAATCCATTTAATGACCGTAAAACCGCATCGGCACAAATTTTTGCTTCTGAATTGCCTATATGTCCAGCCTTTGGCATACCTGTTCCTTGAGAATCTCCAATAATATGAATATCTGCAGCCATTGTAGACTCATAATTTAAAGGATTAACAGGTGCCCAATTACCACTATTTAAACCTGCTGAAAAAACTATATTTCCTGCTTTTTGATTAGGAATAATATTTAATGTTGTCGCTGCTAATGATTGTATAGCGCCACCATCAATTGAAAAATTAACCACCTTATTATCAGAATCAACACTGCTTACAACCGCATCTGGAATATAATTGATCCCGTACTCATTAAAGGCAGCGCCAAAAGTATCTGCCTCAACAATTATTCCTGCATTTTCATCCAGGACGGTGACCGTGCAATTATTAAAACCTTTGCTATTTTTTAAATAATCTGCAACCACACAAGCGCGTTCATATGGCCCTGGTGGGCATCGATACGGCGATGCAGGTATCGACATAACAAAACTATCACCATCTGACATTGCATCAATTTGTGACTTTAATAAATTTGTTTGCTCACCGGCTTGCCAGGCATGAGGTACTTTTGTAAAGTCATGACCTGAAACTGCTTCAAACTCAATTCCCGGTGCCAAAATCAACTTGTCATAGGGTATTGATTGTCCATTTTCCAGACTTATCGTTTTTGCTGTCTTATCAATATGACTAACCTTATCATGAACCATGTTTATGCTATATTTTTGACTATAATTAACATAGCTGAAACTCAAATCTGTAGTCGTTTTCTGATGATTTAGAACCAAATTACTTAAAATCGGTGAAACATACGTTGAGTTTGGTTCAATAATTGTTACCTGTACACTGCTTCCTGCCCACAACTTTAGATATTTAGCGACAGTGGCACCTGAAAACCCTGCACCGACAACAACGATATGTGGTATCGTTGCAGCATTAACTGAACTGATTAATACAGGGGATACAGTAGCTGCAACAATCGCTTTTAATAAACTTCTTCTGGTAAACTTTGCATTCATTACTCTTATCTCCTAATCATCATGACTGTTTGAACTTTGAGTGGCAAACCAATTTGCCAAGGCTTCAATCTCTTCATCACTATATCCATGTGCTTGTGCCTGCATCAGAGGATCTTCATCTCCTGCCTTCATTTCTCTCATTTCCTCAATAATTTCATTGGCACTTTCACCGGCTAATGAATCCCATTCTGTAACAGAGTGGCCATTAGTTCCATGACATTGAGCACATTGAGAAGCTAAAAGTCTGCCGGAAATAACTTCATAGGATACCGCTTGCAATTGCGTAGTTTCAGATGTATCTGGATTATTTTGTTCTTCTTCCTGATTTACTTCGTCTGATTTATTACCTTCTGAGTTTTCATCTTCATCTTTTTCGTCTTCATCTTTTTCATCTTCATCTTTATTTACTTCATCTTCTCCATCATTTTCTGTTTTATTAATATCATCGATAGAGTTATCGTCTTCATCTTTTAATCCATCCTTATTGTCTTCATTGTCTTCTTCATCTTTTAAGCCGTCGTTGTTGTCATCTTTATCATAAGAATCTTCTATTCCATCATGATCATTATCTTTATTATCTGGCTCATCATCATCACTGATGCCGTTATTGTCATCATCATCATCATCCGAATTATGAATTCCATCTTGGTCGTCATCTTCATACACATTTGGAATACCATCCCCGTCTTCATCTAATAGATCATAAGAGACTGATTTTATAGTTACCCCTGATGGTAATGACAGTGCAATGGTTAATGGAGAATCGACCACGTTATCACTGTTTTCATCGACAATATTTGTAATTTCCAACTCTAATGGTACATAACCAATATCTAAATTATTAGTTAAATTAATTAAACCACTTTCTGTCCCGGAAGCGCTAAAATTGATTGGGGTAATAATTCGTGTGACTGGATTATCTTCATTGGTTGTCATCACTAGTCGACAATCAATACCACTTGGAATACTGAGACTAAAGGGATGTTCTGCCGTATTATTATCGATTGAATTAGTTTTATAATAGCTGCCATCTGCACAGAATGCTTCGATCAAAGTACCAGGTACTAAACCAGTTATTATGTTGGTTGAATCATTGTTTGTCGTACTATCAGAATCCGATGATCCTGAGCCGGTACACGACAATAATAGTAGCGGTAAGGAACTGATAAGTAACCCTTGTGTTAATTTAAATTTATTCAAATTTTTCTCCACTTTTGAATTAAGTTCCATACAACATAGCAAATACAAGTTAGATACATTGTGAACTTGTTTACAGTTTTAATATTCTTTAAATCTTAAAGGTTAGTTTATCAATTGAAACTGAAATGAAACTGAAAATTTAATTTTTTAAATAATAAAAAAGCCCCTATTTACATTTTATAAATAGAGGCTTTTTTCTTGCTGAAAAAAAAATTTCAGCAATAAGACTTAATTAAGATTCATTATATTAATGGAATAATCATTAATGCAACAATATTAATAATCTTAATCATTGGGTTAATTGCAGGACCTGCAGTATCTTTGTATGGGTCGCCTACGGTGTCGCCAGTTACTGCTGCTTTATGCGCATCAGAACCTTTACCACCGAAGTTACCATCTTCAATATACTTCTTGGCATTATCCCAGGCACCACCACCGGTAGTCATAGAGATTGCTACGAATAACCCTGTTGCAATTGATCCGATTAAAACACCACCTAAAGCCTGTGGCCCTAACCAGATACCAACAATAATTGGCGCTGCAATTGGTAATAACGAAGGAATGATCATTTCTTTAATTGCAGCCCTTGTTAACATATCAACAGCTTTAGAATAATCCGGCTTTTCGGTTTTATCCATAATACCCGGCATTTCTTTAAACTGACGACGAACTTCAATTACAACGGATCCAGCTGCACGACCAACTGCTTCCATAGCCATTGCACCAAATAAGAATGGTAATAAGCCACCAATTAACAAACCGATGAGTACCATGTGGTTTGATAAATCAAAGCTCATGTTGCCACCCATCTGGGCATTTAAGTTGTGAGTATAATCAGCAAATAACACTAATGCAGCTAAGCCAGCTGAACCAATTGCATAACCTTTTGTTACCGCTTTAGTTGTGTTACCAACGGCATCAAGAGGATCGGTAATATTACGAATTTCTTCCGGTAATTCAGCCATTTCAGCAATACCACCAGCATTATCAGTAATAGGACCATACGCATCAAGAGCAACAATAATACCTGTCATTGACAACATAGAAGTTGCCGCAATTGCAATACCGTATAAACCACCTAATTCATGAGCACCATAAATACTGGCACAAATGGCAATAACTGGTGCCGCAGTTGACTTCATAGAAACACCTAAACCTGCAATTACATTTGTTCCATCACCTGTTACTGACGCTTCTGCAATATGTTTAACCGGATTATATTCTGTAGCCGTATAATATTCAGTAATAACCACCATCGCAGCAGTTAATACTAAGCCAATCAAAGAGGCAAAATATATATCAGAAGATAAATAAGTAACGCCATCAATTGTGATAGAAGCACCTAGCAAGTAAGTGATAACCGGATAAAAGGCAACAGCAGAAATCGCAGCAGCAACAATCAAGCCTCGATATAAAGCTTTCATGATTTTCTTATCTTGGCCCACAGATACAAAATAAGTACCAATAATTGATGCGATGATAGAAACACCACCTAAAACTAATGGCAATACAATTGCGTTACTTGTGTTAATTAATAAAGCGCCTAATAACATGGTAGCAATAATCGTTACCGCATAGGTTTCAAAAAGGTCAGCCGCCATACCAGCACAGTCACCGACATTATCACCAACATTATCAGCAATAACAGCAGGGTTTCTGGGATCATCTTCAGGGATTCCGGCTTCAACTTTACCAACAATATCAGCACCAACATCGGCACCCTTAGTGAAGATACCACCACCTAAACGTGCAAAGATTGAAATTAGTGAACCACCAAAAGCTAAACCAACTAAAGCATGAACACTATCGCTATCTGAATAGCCCATCATTGTTAAAATGGCATAATATCCAGTAACACCCAATAATGCTAAACCAACAACTAACATGCCCGTAATTGCACCACCACGGAAAGCTACCTGAAAGGCTGCTTCAATTCCGTTATAGGCTGCTTCTGCTGTTCTTGAATTAGAACGAACCGAAATATTCATACCAATATAACCAGCGGCACCTGATAAGATTGCACCGATCGCAAAACCAATTGCTGATGGCCATCCTAAAGTCATACCAATGACAACAACTAATATAATTCCAACAAATGAAATTGTTTTATATTGGCGGTTCAGATAAGCGCTCGCACCTTCCTGAACAGCAGTTGCAATGGATATCATTTCATCATTACCCATTGGTTTTGCCATAATCCATTTTATGGTCATCATTCCGTAGCCAACAGCAGCTAAACCGGAAATTAATGCAAACAACAATTCCGTTGACATATATGCTCCTTTTTATTAATAAAAAAACTTAAACAAAAAAAGGCTAATCAATAGCCCATTTCCCAGACACCTACACCTTAAACTCAGGTAACTTCTTGCCGACACAATCATTTTTAAGTGTGACATAATCAGGCAAACCATTCTTATATGGAGGATAATTTTCACCTTCAATAAGCGGGTATAAATATTCTTTACACTTATCAGTTATACCAAAACCATCTTCTGAGATGAAATCCATTGGCATAAATTTCTCAACGTTAGCCACGTCAGATAATGGCGCCTTATCAATTTTCCATTGATATGGATTATTTGAAGTTCTGATAACACTAGGCATAATTGAATTTTCACCGGCAATTGCATACTCAACACCTGCCTGGCCTAAAGCATACGCCTGTTCAACATCTGAATTAGACGCCAAATGACGAGCAGCACGTTGAAGATAGTCAGCAACAGCCCAATGGAATTTATAACCATGTGCATCTTTGATCATATTGGCAACAACTGGTGCAGCACCACCTAATTGTGCATGGCCGAATGCATCACGAGTTCCCTGTTCTGCCAGGAATTTACCATCCGGCCAATGTGCACCTTCTGAAACAACAATAGAACAAAAACCATGTTGCTCTACTTTCTCTTTAACCTTGGCAAGGAAAGCTTCTTGATTAAACTCAACTTCAGGGAATAAAATAACAACAGGAATACCTTGATCTTCAACTAAACCACCGGCTGCAGCAATCCAACCTGCATGTCTACCCATCACTTCTAATACAAAGATTTGCGTTGATGTTTTAGCCATCGAACGAACGTCATAGCTTGCTTCTAAAGTTGAAACCGCAATATATTTAGCAACCGAACCAAAACCCGGGCAGTTATCTGTTATTGGTAAATCATTATCAACTGTTTTAGGAACATGAATCGCCTGAATTGGATAACCCATTTTTTCTGATAATTGTGAAACTTTATAGCAGGTATCTGCTGAATCACCGCCACCATTATAGAAAAAATAACCAATGTTGTGTGCTTTAAAAACTTCAATTAAACGCTCATATTCCGCTTTATTTTCTTCAAGACTTTTTAATTTAAAGCGGCATGAACCAAAACCACCTGAAGGAGTGTGTTTTAAGGCAGCAATTGCTTCATCGCTTTCTAAACTTGTATCGATTAAATCTTCTTCTAAAGCACCAATAATCCCATTCTTACCAGCATAAACAGTACCAATTTTGTCACTATTTTTTCTTGCTGTTTCAATAACACCACATGCAGAGGCATTGATCACAGCAGTTACACCACCCGACTGGGCATAAAATGCATTTTTTATAGACATTCACCACTCCTATTTAATTATATTATTTCTATCTACATCCTATTAAGATGATATCAATGCGTTCTTTTGATCTTTCTTAATAGATTATTATTACAATTAACATAAACTGCTAAAAATTCTAGAACCCCTCATTATAACCACTTTATTAAAGATAACTACTTAATTGCAGAGGTATATCCTATATTGCTTTATAGATATCTCTGTATAACATCCGACTAATCACCTAAGATGAGACTCTAATTTGATCTAAAATTTATATCATTATGATTTAACTGTTCTAGTTCATACGATGAAAACCCAGCCTGAGTTCTTGCTTCTGCATTAAATGGTCCCCGAGGTGGTGATTTCATATATTGTTTAATTAATTGAAAAAATTTCTTATCCGGATCGCACTGTTCGATCTGGCAACAATAACGATACCATTTCGAACCGGCAGCAACATGACGAACTTCATCATTGGCAATAATGGTTAAAGCCTTAACCGAATTTTTTAATTTTATTTCTTCGAATTGTTTAATCGATGCTGGTACAACATCTAATGCTCTTGCTTCTAATACTCGATGAACGATGGCCATACGGTGCATCAAATTTTCACCTGTTTTAACAGCCATTTCCCATAATTCACCATGAGCGACAAAGTCACCATAGTCATAACCCAGATCCTGCATTTGTTTTTGTAATAATAAAAAATGTTTACCTTCATCAATCGCCGTATTAATCCAATCCTGATAATACTCTTGCGGCATACCCGGATAACGACAAATTGAATCCCATGACAAGTTAACCGCTGTCATTTCAATATGAGCCAATGCATGTAATAGCGCAGCTATTTGCTTGTCGGAACGAAAACCACGTTTTGAAAGTTTTTTTAATGGAACTATTTCGGGCTTATCAATTGCGCCGGGATTGTTAATTACAATCGGAGATGCTTCAGAGTCAAGTTCGAGAACCTTGTTTTGCCATTGACTGGCGATTTCCTGACCAAAAACAATTTTTTCCTGGGGGTCACTTATCCGCAAACAGTCAGCAGATAATTGAAAAAGATTATTCATAGAAGAAAGTTATCAGTGGGCAGTGAACAGTTGACAGCAAAACACTGACAACTGCAAACTGACAACTGTTAACTATTTGTTACATACCAATTTTGTTTTTGATAGCATCAATAACTGCGTCACTAGAAGTTGCATCAACTTCTAGTAGCATACCTTCATTTTTATAGAAACCGGCAAGAGGCGCAGTCTGCTCGTTATAAACATCTAAACGGTTGGAAATTGCTTCTTCAGTTTCGTCATCACGTTGAACAACTGAACCACCACACTTATCACAAACACCTTCTACTTTAGGTGGATTTGACTTTACGTTATATATTTCACCACAACCAGTACAGGTACGACGAGTTGTTAAACGATCTAAAATAGTTTCTCTAGGAACTTGAATATCAACAACCGTATCTAATTTTTCACCCATGTCAGCTAATAATTCTTTTAAAGCTTCTGCCTGAGGAATTGTACGAGGGAAGCCATCTAATAAATAACCATTTTTACAATCATCTTCTTTTAAACGCTCACGCATAATGCCCATAATAAGTTCATCAGAAACTAGATCTCCTGCTTTCATAGCTGCTTCAGCCTGCTTGCCTAACTCTGTTCCTGCTGCAACTGCTGCACGTAGAATATCACCAGTTGAAATCTGTACAGAACCATCAATTTTAGTTAATAATTTAGCGACTGTACCTTTACCTGCACCTGGAGCACCTAATAAAATTAATTTCATATATTTTTCCTCAAAATAAAGATTGTTAAGAAGTGTTGTAAA
>JADGAU010000067.1 GCA_015231865.1 Gammaproteobacteria bacterium
CCGATTCAGGTGATGAAAGCGCTATTACCCAATCCGGCATCCTTAGGGCCAAGAACCGTAGGCAAGACAAATATTGGAATTGTTGCCGAAGGTATTAAAGATGGTGTAAAGAAAAAGATTTATATCTATCAGGTAAAAGATCATCAGGACTGCTATCAGGAAACCAAAGCTCAAGGTGTTTCATATACGGCTGGCGTACCACCGGTATTAGGTGCAAAATTAATAGCCGAAGGTAAATGGAAAGGGAAAGGTGTTTTTAATGTAGAAGAGTTTGATCCGGATCCATTTATGGAAGAGTTAAATGAGCAGGGATTGCCCTGGAAGATTATAGAGATTTAGAGTAATGTAGCAATTGTCAAAGATTAATCATTCCTGAAAGAGTGTTGATTGGTAACCTTTCTTCTGAGTTAGCATCAAGCATTGCCAATGAAGAATCGGGCAGGCACTAATAAATTATGGGCTTAATGAGCTCAAGAAACGCTCTGTAAGTATTGCTGTCACATATGGCGATCCATCTTTTTATTCAAAGGTGGGGTTTCAGGCACTTTCAGAAAATGTAATTCAAGCTCCTCTAAAGCTTTTGATGCCTTTTGGCTGGCTTGGCCAATCGTTAACTGTTTAATATTCTGAATACCTTTCAGAACAGAGTATCAAATAATGGTGCTATCATTATTTGATTGCAATAATTAGATTTTGTGTTATTCTTTTTATTATGAACAGCAAACACAAGAAGACGTTACAATTAATTTTTTCAAATCCTGTAAATGGCAATATTGAATGGAGAAAAATTGAAGCTTTATTTATTGCTCTAGGTGCTGAAAAAGATGAAGGAAATGGTTCAGCAGTTACTTTTATTCTTAACGATAAACGTGCCGACTTTCATCGTCCTCATCCCAATAAAGAAGCACTGAAATACAGAGTTAAAATTGTGCGTGAATTTTTAGAAAAAGCAGGTATTACTTTATGAACATGATGAAATATAAAAACTACGTTGCCCGAATTGAATTTGATGAAGAAGACCGTATTTTTGTTGGTCGTTTAGCTGGTATTGATGATATCGTTTCATTTCATGGTAGTAATGTTGATGAACTGGAAACGGCTTTTCATGAGTCAGTAGATCATTATATTGAAGTTAGTGAACGAACAGGAAGGCCTGCTCAAAAACCTTACTCTGGAAATTTAATGTTGCGCATTAATCCAGATATCCATGCGGCGGTTGCTGCAGCTTCACAAGTTCAGGGGAAAAGTATCAATAAATGGGTTGCCGAGGTTTTAGACAAAGCAATTCATGCCTAAAGGCATAGGCTTGAGCTATAACAAGTCACTCAATCTGAAATTTACTATACTGCGTTGCGTAAATTCAGATTAGCTTCAGCGTTAGCTGACGATCCAGAGCTTTTAAATAACTGGACAGGATGTTGGTCAAGATGTATAAATCGAGAGCATAGGTTGGTGTATAAAGCAAAAGATGACTCCCTTTTTATTGCTCAATGTCGCCACCACTACTAGTCTACCTATAATATTGTTGAGAAGTGCTTAAAGCGTATTTGCACAGGCTTATTTGAATATCGCTATATTAATTTCTGGGAGCTGTACAAGATGAAATTCAATTTAGATGAAATAAAAACACCCTGCTATATCTGTGAAGAAGAGCTTCTAGAGTCAAACTTACTAATTCTGGATAAAGTACAAAAAGCATCCGGCGCAAAGATTATTTTGGCCCTTAAAGGTTATGCCATGTGGTCTACTTTTTCTCAGATAGGAAAATATTTACATGGCTGTACGGCAAGTGGTTTGCATGAAGCTATGCTTGCTCGAGAGGAAATGAATAAAGAAGTTCATACCTACTCGCCAGCATTTAAAGATGATGAAATTGAACAGATTGCAAAAATTTCTGATCATATTGTTTTTAATTCTCCACAGCAGTTAAGCCGTTTTTATCATAAAGTCAAATTAATTAAACCTGAGATATCTATTGCATTAAGAGTTAACCCGGAAGCCTCATGCTCACCGGTAGATTTGTATAATCCCTGCGCTCCGAATAGTCGATTAGGAACTACAATTGATAATTTTGATGAATCTTTAGTCGATAAAATTGATGGTTTAACATTTCATGCTTTATGTGAACAAAACGTTGATGCCCTTGAAGTCGTTTTAGAATCATTTGAACAAAAATTTTCACCCTATATTGCAAAAATGAAGTACATCAATTTTGGTGGCGGTCATCATATTACCCGTGAAGACTATGATGTCGACGGTTTAATTAGGGTAATTCAATCTTTTAAGTCACGATACAACAATATTCCAGTTTATTTAGAACCTGGTGAAGCCGTAGGCTGGCAGGTAGGTTATTTGATAAGCTCTGTATTAGATATACAGCATAATGGGATGGACATTGCTATCCTGGATACCTCTGCAGAAGCTCATATGCCGGATACATTGGCAATGCCCTATCGAGCAGAAGTTCGAGGAGCGGGATTGGCGAATGAAAAAGCTTATACCTATCGGTTGGGCGGGAATACATGCCTCGCAGGTGATGTTATGGGGGATTATTCATTTGATAAGCCATTAAAGATAGGGGATAAAATTATTTTTGAGGATCAAATCCATTATACCTTTGTAAAAAATACCACCTTTAATGGTATTAAGCTCCCTGCTTTAGCTTTGCTTACTAAGAATAAGCAACTGACTATTGTAAAAAACTTTGCTTATCAGGATTATAAAAACCGATTATCCTAATTAATTTATCTCAATTTGTAATATAATCGTTTTGCATTGTTAATACAGCGATTTGTGATGTTATCCATATTCTTTAATAAACAAAATATAAAATATAACCTGATGACAAGTTTTGTCATTTTTTCGATATTTTCCTATTGCCTAATTAGTTATTTATATCAACAGAATCATCAGGATCAACTTGAAAAAATAAGTGAAAACTATAGCCGTTCCTATCAAATGGCTTATCAGCAATTTAATTTCTTTTCACGTGTTTTTTACAAGGTTATCGTTCAAAAAACACATGTCGAAGAAATATATGAGCAAGTTTATCAAGCTAAAAATGAACAAGAGATCAATCGATTAAGAACCGCACTTTATAATAAAATTATTAAACAATATAAGGATCTTTCAGAAACGATTAACTTAAGGCAATTACATTTTCACTTAAAAAATAATGATAGCTTTTTAAGAATGCATCGCCCCGAAAAATATGGTGATAATCTATCGCTGATTAGGCCAACAGTCGCCAGTGTAAATAAGAGTCATCAGTCAATAGACGGTTTTGAAGAAGGTAAAATTTATAATGGATTTCGCTTTGTATTTCCAGTTACTTCAAAAAAAGGTGTCCATTTAGGCAGTATGGAAATTTCATTTGATGCCGTTGCTATAATTAGTAAATTAATTCAGCACTACGATATCAGTACACAGTTTTATGTGAATGAGTCCGTTATAGAAAAAAAAGTTTTTTCTGACGAAAAATCTAATTACCAGGCATCAGAATTTAAAGGTTATTTAGCGGATAAAAGTGTTGTAGATATATTGAGTTCATACAATATTAATAAATTACATATGAACATTGCTCCAATCACAATTAAAAAATTATTATCAAATATTAAAACGGGTAAAACGCATAGTGAGCATGATGATAATTTGCATTTAATACTGACCACAATCCCTATTCATAATCCAATTACATCCAAATTAGTTGCTTTTTTCCTTATTAAAAGTGTTGATAATTTACACATAAAGTTTTATCACAATTTTTGGTTCATTGTATTGTGTGCAGAATTATTGTTAGTTATTATTTTTTTGGCAATTTATTTACAATTGTCGAAGCAGTATTTATATCAGGATATGCTGGCAGATTTAACACTGTCTAAAGTACAAGTTGACAAGAAAACGGAAGAGTTGAATATCCTTAATAAAAATCTTGGTAATATTGTAGAACAACAAATTCTCGAATTAAGGGCGAAAGATAGCGCATTACAACAGCAAACAAAATTAGCTTTAATGGGTGAAATGATTGGCGCTATTGCCCATCAATGGCGTCAGCCGTTAAATGCACTTAATATTAATATTCAAAATCTGGATGATGATTATGAGGATGGCTTAATTGATGAAAAATTCATTAATAATTTTATTAAAAAGAATCATAAAACCATTGAGTTTATGAGCCAGACAATTGAAAGCTTCAGAAACTTTTTTAAAATTGATAAAATTAAAGATACTTTTTCAGTTTATGAATCTATAGAAGAAACCATAAATATTCTTTCATCTCAATTTAAGCATTATGAAATTGAGTTTGAAGTGATTGGGAATGACTTTAAACTCTATGGTTTAAAAAGTGAATTTCATCAAGTGCTATTAAACTTGGTTAATAATGCTAAAGATGCGATTTTAGATAATTATAAAAATCAGCTGGAGCAAGGCAAAAAATCAGCAGATAGTGGTATTATTCTTATAGAATTAAAAATAAAAGACAATATTAGAAAAATATCGGTTCTGGATAATGCCGGAGGGATCCCCGAAAAAATCTTACCGAGAATATTTGAGCCTTATTTTACAACTAAATCACCAGATAAAGGCACCGGCATTGGTTTATATATGTCTAAAATGATTGTTGAAAAGAATATGAACGGTCGTTTAAGTGTCGAAAATACAGGATTTTTTAATACACAGGAACAGTTTGTTAAAGGCGCATTATTTACAATGACTTTTGATAATAATATAGAATAAGAAGATGACATCCATATTATATGTAGAAGATGATCCAGAAGTAAGAGAAGGTTATGCAAGAGCATTAACGCGCTTATGTGACGATCTATATCTTGCTAAAAATGGTGAAGAAGGCTTTGCCTATTTCAAACAATATCAGCCTGATATAGTGGTATCGGATATAAAAATGCCAGTAAAAAATGGTATTGATATGGCGCAGGAAATACACCAGTTAAATCCAGAGCAAGTGATTATTTTTACCACTGCTCATAGTGAGAGTGCTTATTTACTTGAGGCTATAGAATTGCAAGTTTCAAGTTATTTACTCAAGCCAGTCGATAAAAATATTTTAAAGAAAAAAGTAAAAGAAATTTTTTATCAGAAAGATTTAAAAAAAGAAGCTTTTTTCAATCACAATATTGCACAACAAGTACTGAATAAACAATCGGCAATTAGTTTTGTCACCGATATGGAAACTATTTATTTTGCATCACAATCATTCTTAGATTTTTTTAATATTAATGACGGTGAAGAATTATTTAAAAACTACCCTTCTCTATTAGATATTTTTATTGATGATAAAAACTATATAGCAGCAAAAGATAAACAAAAATTTCTGGATAAATATTATCAATTACCGGTGTTAAAAAAGGTCGTGAAGATCAAACAGAATCCTGAAGCCATTGCCAGCATATTTAAAATTCAAATTGAACCAATTGAGAATGAGCCAGGTAATAATGTTGTAAATATGGATGGTATGTGTCTGATTAGTCTAACAGATATTACCCAATTAGAAGAATATAAAATAATTACTGAACACAAAGCGAATTATGATCAATTAACGAATATTTATAATCGACGAAAATTTGAAGATATTTTTAATTACGAATTATTACAAACCCATAGAGCCGGACTAGATTTGTCTATTGCTATTTTAGATATCGATTTTTTTAAACAGTTTAATGATACTTTCGGACATCAAATTGGTGATGAAGTGTTAGTTACCTTAAGTAATGTGGTATTAAGAAATATCCGTAATTCAGATACTTTTGCCCGTTGGGGAGGGGAGGAGTTTGTGCTGATTATGCCAAGAACAAATATTGAAGCTGCCTATAATGTCTGTGAAAAATTAAGACAAATTATAGAACGCTCACTAGTCATTAAAGAACAGGTAATAACCGTGAGTATTGGTCTTGCTCAATTGAAAGAAAAAGATAACCTTCATTCCTTATTTAAACGTTGTGATCACGCCCTGTATCAGGCAAAAGAAAATGGGCGTAATCAGGTAAAAATAGCGACTGATGAGGAAGCTATCTAAAGATTGTCTTAACTAATAATGCACATGTTAATTATTATTTGGATTTAGTGTCCTTAATTTCAGGTAGTAGTTAATCAAACCATTAGTTGAAGAATCATGTGTTTCAATCATTTCATTATCAGCAAGTTCATCTAATATAGTTTTTGCCATTTTCTTACCTAATTCAACACCCCATTGATCAAATGAATTAAGATTCCAGATAATACCCTGTACAAAAATCTTATGCTCATATAAGGCAATCAATGTCCCTAGTGTTTTAGGATCCAGAGTGTAAAATAAAAAGGTATTTGTGGGTTTATTACCCGGGAATAATTTATAGGGTAATAAAAACTTAATTTCCTCTTCCGATTTACCTTCCGCTGTTAATTCAGCAATAACCTCTTCTTCGGTTTTTCCCATCATCAATGCTTCAGTTTGTGCAAACACATTGGACATTAAAGCCCTATGATGATTAGAAAGGCAGGAATAATTTGAAATAGGCGCAAGCATATCGGCGGGTACCAGCTTGGTTCCCTGATGTAATAGTTGATAAAAAGCATGCTGGCTGGCAATACCAATTTCACCAAATAATACCGGGCCGGTTGAATATTCAACTGGATTTCCTTCACGATCTACTGCTTTACCATTACTTTCCATATCGGCCTGCTGTAAATAAGCAGGAAAACGGTGCATATTTTGATCATAGGGTAAAATAGCAATCGATTCCGAATGAAAGAAATTGTTATACCAAATTCCAAGCATTGCCATAATAACAGGTATATTTTCATCTAAAGGAGCATTGCGGAAATGCTGATCGGCTTCATAAGCTCCTTGAAGTAGCATTTCAAAATTTTCTGGGCCAATAGAAATAACAATTGGCAGGCCAATAGCTGACCACATTGAATAGCGACCACCAACCCAGTCCCACATTTTAAAAACATTTTGTTCATTAATGCCAAATTTTACTGCGGCTTCCGTATTTGAGGTTACGGCAACCATGTGTAATTCTAATAGACTCTCATCGCCAATTTTATGTAATAGCCAATCACGTGCAGTTTCTGCATTCATCATGGTGTCTTGGGTGGTAAAACTTTTAGATGCAATAATAAATAGCGTTGTCTCAGGGTTTAAGGTTTCTAAGGTGTTATTAATATGGTTTTCATCAATATTGTTAACATAGTGCAGTTTTAAATCATGAATGGCATAAGGATGTAGTGCTTCTGTTGCCATCATTGGACCAAGATGTGAGCCACCAATGCCAATATTAATAACATCAGTAATTGGTTGGTTTGTTGCACCGCGCCATTGACGAGTCCGTATGGAATTAGCTAAACGGGTAATCCGTTCAAGTTCCTGCCTGATGTCAGGCATAACATTTTCACCCTGGGCAAACATTTGTTTACCGCTGCGATTACGTAAAGCAGAGTGGAGTACGGCGCGATTCTCTGTATGATTAATTGCTTCGCCATCAAACATTCTCTCACGCCACTTTTCTACTTCACATTCTTTTGCAAGTTCCAGTAACAAATCAACACTGTCCTGTGTGATACGGTTCTTACTATAGTCAAACAGGATATCGTTTAGGGTTAATGAAAATTTGGAGTAGCGATGGTCATCTTCTTTAAACATGTCACGCATATGAACATCTTTAATTTTGTCATAATGAGATTGAAGTTTTTTCCATGCTTTTCTTTTATGAGTTGCTGTCATTAGTTGGAACCTTCATATGTTAATAAGTAATTTGATTTAAAGTTAAATTGATAGAGTCTTTATTTTAATAAGAAAAGTGTTGCTAAGCCTAAAAATGATACAAACCCGACTACGTCGGTAACGGTTGTTAAAATAACCGCACCGGATAAAGCAGGATCAATATTCATTTTTTTAAGTATCAAAGGTATTGATATACCTGAAATATTGGCAGCAGTCATATTAATGGCGACAGCAGCACTGATTACTAAACTAATTTTTATATCATTGAACCAAAGTTGTGCAATAATGGCAACGACAATTGCCCAGATGATCCCATTAAAGGCACCAACCCAAAGTTCTTTATTAAAAAGCCATAAGCGATTATTACCACCAATCTGCCCCATAGCAAGACCTCGAATAACGATGGTCAGTGTCTGACTGCCAGCAATACCGCCCATACTGGCAACGATCGGCATTAATACGGCTAAAGCAACAATCTGGGATAATACTGCTTCAAATTGACCAATCACATAGGCAGCAAGAAAAGCGGTTGCAAGGTTGATGCCAAGCCAAATACCACGGCTTTTAGTGCTGCTATATATGGATGAAAATAATTCGTCTTTTTCGTTCACCTTTTGCATATTCATCATCATGCTATCAGCTTCATGCTGTGTAATAGCCATGACATCGTTAATGTTTAATTGACCTAATAAGGTATTATCACTATTAACCACGGGTGCAAAATGTAAGGATTTTGATCGTAAGATAGTCGAAGCTTCATGAACATTCATCATATCGAGTAATGAGATAGCCTGACTCATAAAGTCAGAAACAAGTGCTTTTTGGTTTTGTTTTACTAAATCAATCAAGCTTAGAATACCTAGTAGTTTATTGTCTTTATCAACGACCATAATTTCTTGATGCTCACTCGTTAGCAAGCCTTTGATACGGATAAACCTTTGAACGGTTTCTAGTGTCGTATTTTCACGAATATTAATGGTTTGTGGGTTCATATATCGTCCAATCACTTTATCACTATAATTTTGAATAGTTTGTATCTGATCACGTTTATTTGAATCCAGATTGTCGATAACTTCTGATTTAAGTGAGTCATCTGCATTATCCAGTATTTCTGAAATATCCTGAGCGGTTAGTTCTTTGGTTAGTTCAGTTACCTTTGCGCCATCCATGTCAGACATTAAAGTAATACGTGTCGTATCGCTAACTTCTGCTAGTACTTCACCTTTGATGGATTCGGGAATTTCCTGCCAGACTTGCTCCTTTTGTACGGGTGGAGTGGAATCCAGTAAATTAGCAATTTCACTGGTTGATTGTGTACCTAGAAAATCAACAACAGCAGATTTGTCTTCACTTTTAACTAAAGATTGTAATTGAATTAAAGGCGTTTCATTATTATTTGGTTGGTCATTCATATGTATTCAATCAATTTTTAAATTATTATTTAGAGACTTTTGCTCGAGCAATTTTTCATTATATACCGCATTTACCTACAATATACCGCATTAATAAAGGGCACCAAGAAAAATGTACTTAATCTTTTATTTACTCGTGTAATAAGTTCTCATTTAGTATCACAGGCTAGTTTCTGGGTGAAGGACTTTTCGACATCAACAACAAATTGACCGGATAAATATTTTCTGCCAATTAAAAAGGGAAATTTAAAATTACTTCGATTTGAAAGATTGACCTCAGTGGATTGATAATGATTGCCGAGACAGATACCTAACTGGATGACTGGACGCCTAATACTATTTGTTTTCTTACGCTTAATTCTAACGGTGCGTATAATTTTTCGATCTAAAATAAAAGATGTTCCAGATCTGTCATTAACTTCAAACTTAATCCATTGTTCATTATTTTTTACATAGCTATCAATAATTTCTGCTCCAAGAGAGGATGAATCTGCACCAGTATCAATTTTAGCTAATAACTCAATATCATTATTGGCAATGGCAATCGTTTCTAATCTACCGATAATGGTTTTGTTTTCAGCTAAAGAGATTGAAGAAAAGAAAAAAATAGTAATTAAAAATAATATTCTTATCATAGATGATACTTATTAAAATAGTTGCCTGGATTGTTAGAAATATAGTATAGAATAGCTCCTGTTAATACAATAATTTCTTAATGTATAAAAGTACATCGGTAACAAAATGACAAATGAAGAAACGATAGAAACTACAAAAGGTGACGAAGAAAAAAATAATTCTTCATATTATTTATTGGTGATTATTTTAATTGTATTGTCAATTATTGGTATATCTATTCGTTTTGTTTTTTATTATAAATTTCATTTTGATTCTGGAATACTGATATGGCGTTTATCCGTTGAGGTTTCTGCTGAAAATAATCAAAAAAACCTGGAGTTCAACTTATCACCACCAATTGATACAAAAACAATTCATGTTGTTGAACGCAATATTTATCATCCGGGATTCAAAATTAAAGTCATCAATAATCCATCTGATAAAAAGATATGGGCTAAATCCAGAGATAATGAACAACTCAATTTAACGGTTGAATACCTTTTATCTATGAATACGGCAATTACCGATACAAAATTAACTAAAAATATAAAGCTAAATACCAAAAGCAGACAGGATTATCTTTCCGATAATGATCTGTTACAAATTAATAATTCAATTGTAAAAGAGACGTTAAAAGAAATTTTATCGAAGCAAGATGATACGGCGACAGATGTAGAAAAAATTTTTAATTTTGTTCAAAAAATTCCACATAATCCGGCCCAGAAAAATCTAAATGTCCCGGATGCACTGGTTTTAAATCAGGCCTCAAATCTTAACAAGTCACTTATTATGGTTTCTTTGCTTAGAGCTTCAGGCATACCTGCAAGGATTGTTAGTGGCTTGATTGTCCAAGAAGATTTGGAATTATCGCTTTATTATTGGTTTGAACTTTATCAGGATAAACAATGGAAATCCTATGATGTTACTTCAGGCTATCAAGATGGCGTGCCATTTAATTATTTGCCATTGATAAAAAATGATACTGATTTCGTTGAAGTTTTACATGGAGAAGTAAATGATGTTAACCTTGGCTTACAACCAGAATATTACCATCCATTACTATTTCAAAATGTAGAAAAAAACTTCCTTGATATCTTTAATTTTATGCGCTTACCTCTGGAAATCAGGGATGAAATAGCATTACTTTTGTTATTGCCTTTTGGTGCGCTAATTACGGCTATTTTTCGACACATCATTGGTGTCGATAGTTATGGTGTTTTTACGCCGACTCTACTGGCTTTGGCATTAATCTATAGTAATTTACTGACGACGATAATAATTGTATTGATTACCTGCTTTTTAGCAATCGCCGGACGAAGTTTAATGCCGGTAAAAATGACTCAAACACCACGTTTAACCATTATTTTTACTTTGGTTGCTTTTTTTATTTCATTATCAATTTCATTATTACAATATTTTGAGTTTGAAAAAGAAGCTTTAGTCTTTTTATTACCAATAGTAATTTTAACTACAATGGTTGATCGATTATACAAAACAATTTCTGAAAGTGGGTTAGATACTGCGATTAGAAAGTTAATCTGGACAATACTGATAAGCTTTATTTGTATTCCTATATTCCAATATGAACCACTAGGGCAATTTGTGTTACAGTTTCCTGAAACACACTTTACAACGCTTGCAATTATTTTATTGATATCATTTTATAAGCGCAAAAAGTTTTTAGAAGTCATTAGAATTCCCTTATTATCAGAACCAAAATCATTATCTGACAATAAACTAAAAAAAGAAAATGTAGATAATAGTGATTAACTCAAACCTTATTTAAAATGAATTTGAAATGAATCGTATAAGAGCCAATATCATTGTAGTTTTTTTCATTACTTTATTAAGTATTTGGAACATTAGCGGAAGTTGTTTGGCTGTTGAGAATATTCAAGCGTGGGATAAGCAAGCAGAAAAACAACTGGCGCAATGGCAAAAAAGTTTTGAACAATGGCAGCAAAAGCCTCCAACGCTGGCTGAATTAGAACAACGTCAAAATGAGATTTTTACTTTAAAACAAAAAGCTGATGATTGTATTATAGATAATAATGACAAAATTAACTCCATTCAGGAAAAGCTAGAAGCTCTTGGTGGAACTGCTGCAGATGGAGAAAGTAAAGATATTAAACAACGACGTAAGATTTTAAATATCGATAAAGTTGGATTTGAGTCGAAGTTAGCCGTTTGTCGTTTACTTAGCCTGGGTACCAAAGAGTTACAGGAGAACCAAAAATCAATCAGAAACAAAATTGTTTCAATTGCATTGACTCATAGAGGCAAGCCGGTCTGGGATATGATTATCGAGGCTTTGCAAACGAAACGTTTTTTGAATGATCAGATGCAATTGTCATTTATATTGTGGCCGTCATTAATTATTGCTACTTTGATTTTTCTGGTTATGTTTCCGCTGTCTTTGCACTTTTCCAGAATACTGAAAAAAAATACGGATACAAATTCTGAACAGCAAAATACCAAGTATCTAACACTTAAACTCATGATAGCTAACCGGCTTCCCTGGTTGGCAATTATTGGCAGTTTATCCATATTAGCTAAACTTGGTGGGGCACAATTAAGCAGTGCCTTGTTATTGGCCTTATTATTGTCAATTTTTCTTGCACCATTATTACATCAATTAGTTTGTCAGCAGTCATCAATCTGTAAAGAAGGTTTACCGGTAAGAATACTACTCGATATCTTACTAATTGGCATGATGATGAAATATGCAGGACTAGAGTCAATAATGAATCCGGAAGCATATCTAATTGTTAAAGCTATTTTTTATCTGGTTTTAATGTTTGTTTCTTTATGGATAATGGTTGCTTTATCCAGACATGAAGCATTTAGAAAACAAAACTCTTTAAGATTAACTTTAGCAATGGCTATAATTTCTGGTCCTATTGCGATGTGGTTTGGCTATCATGCTTTTGCCTCAACATTAGTCCCCGGCTTTTATGGAACCTTGGTCAGTTTATTTCTCGCCTGGGTTTTATTAAAGTTTGGTAATTGGTTGTTTGATCAACTTGATCCGAATGATATTAATGATAATACTTCATTGCGTGAGTTTTTAGGTTATAGCAAGCAGGAAAAAATACCCGGCGTTTGGGTTGGTCGATTGCTAATATTTATCGTTATTTTTGCCAGCTTTGCCTATTGCTTATTATTATCATGGGATATCCCACAATCTGAAATTAACCAGGTAACCGCCTATTTCACCGATGGTTTTCCAATTGGTGCTATAACCATTGTTCCCAGTAAACTGGTTACGGCTATTTTGGCTTTTTTTGTTCTACTTACTTTTGCTCGCTGGTTGCGTAACCAATTATCAGATCGTTGGTTGCAACATACAAAATTAGATACGGGTGCGCGTGAATCAATTGTTTCATTAAGCAGTTATACGATTATTGGTTTAGCAATTGCGATTGCTTTAGGTATGGCTGGTGTCGATTTTCAAAATATTGCGATAGTTGCTGGTGCTTTATCCGTTGGTATTGGTTTTGGTTTACAGAATATTGTTAATAATTTTGTTTCGGGATTAATTTTATTGTTTGAGCGTCCTGTAAAACCGGGCGATTGGGTTGTGGTAGGTTCAACCGAGGGCTATGTAAAAAAAATAAGTATTCGTTATACGCTGATACAAACATTTGATCGGGCAGATGTATTAGTCCCAAATTCTGAACTAATTTCAAGCCAGGTGACTAATTGGATGCTGAGAGATTCAATGGGCAGAGTAATAGTGCCTGTTGGCGTGGCTTACGGCACAGAGGTTAGGAAAGTAGAAAAAATATTAACCAAGATAGCGCTGGAGCATCCGGCTGTTATATACAATGATTGGAGAGTATCTGAACCGAAAGTTATTTTTATGCGTTTTGGTGATAGCAGTTTAGATTTTGAACTTCGATGCTTTATTAATAATATAGATAATCGTATGTCGGTCAGAAGTGATTTATTATTTGCAATTGAAGAGAAATTCCGTGAAGAAAATATTGAGATACCATTTCCTCAGCGGGTTATTCATATTGAAAAGAGTGATTCAATGTCTCCTGGGTCGGAGTCAATTTAATATTAATAGAGATTTAGCTTACAATACTTACAAATAACAATGATTTAAATTTAAATACAACCTATATTTGGTTCCGACCCCAAACTACTACAGGTATACCTATTTATTTTCCAGTTCATCAATGCGAGCTTCAAGCGCTTCTAGTTTAATACGAGTTCTTTGTAACACAGCTTGTTGAATATCAAACTCTTCACGTGTCACCAAATCAAACTTTTCAAATGACTTTTGCATAATTCTGCGGATATTATCTTCAATTTCAGTTTTTATTGCACCCGGAGCAGGGGGTAGAATTTGAGTAATTTTACTGGCGATATCTTCAAAGTCTAATTTATTCATTGGTCTATCCTTTTAATAATTTAAAATATTATAACAGGAATAAAATCGACAATTAATACTATCTTTCACCAAATGATTCAGAAAGTGTCTTTTTAAATGGTTTTAATAAATAGTCTAATAGCGTTCTTTGCCCAGAACGGATATCAATTTGAGCGGTCATGCCAGGAAGTATAAGCAGTGATTTTCCAGATGAAGTTGTCATTGGGTTACCTTGAGATTTAATATGGACTCGATAATAAGTTTCTTCTCCCTGTGACGATTCTTCTTTTAAAGTATCAGCGCTGACATAGCTTACTATTCCTTCTACACTGCCATAAATAGTATAGTCAAAGGGATCAAAACGAATGTTTGCGCTTTGGCCTTGTTTAACTTGTGAAATATCAACCGGGCTGACTTTTGTTTCAATAATTAATTCATCATCTATTGGGATAATTTGCATCAGTTCTTCACCTGCACGAAGAACGCCACCAACCGTTGTTACACGAATATTTTTTACGATGCCGGATTTATTTGCTGTAAAAACACTATCTTCAAATTGTTGTTGTCGCTGTGCCAGTACCTGAGTATTTTGTGCAATTTCATCTTCAACCTTAACCAGTTCAAGTCGGCTGTCTTCAAAATATTGATTTTTTTGCATGACAAATTGTTTTTCAGCGTCATTTAAAGACTTCTTAGCTCGAATCACTTCCGATTGATTAATGTCTCCAGATTTAGAAAGCTTATTAATAAGCTGTATTTCTTCTTTTGCAAGATTAACGGCTTTTGCTAGAATATTTTGTTCTTCTTTAAAGCCTTTGCTTCTTTGTTTAAATAAAGCAGTTTCAATCTCAGCAAGACCGGGGTAGTTTGAAATTTCTTTGGGGAAGGTTAATTTATCAGAGTTTGTTACTTCTGCTTTTAAACGAACGGCTTTGGCTTTTAAGGCCATTAATCTGGCTTCAATTTCCCGTACGGCTGCAATAATTCGAGATTGATCTAGTTTAGCGATAATCTGACCAGTTTTTACCTGATCACCCTCTTTTACTTTTAGCTCTGCTAAAACACCACCATCAACGGCTTGAATGAGTTGCACGCGACTGGTTGCAATAACCTCTCCATTAGCACGAGCAACCTGGTCAATAACAAAATAATTGGCCCATAAAAGAAATAAGATAAAGCCTATAAATAATACCCAAATAATTAAAGAATATTTGAGTGCATAATGTTTGCTATTTGGCATATTAAGGCTATTCATATTAGGTTCAAGACTGTTTATATGAGTTCCATATTATTGGATGGTTTAGCTATTGGAGCATTAGGCATTAACTTAGGCATAATTGTATCAGGGTGACCATCTTCAACAATCTTTCCCTGTTTAATGACTATGACCCGATTAACCAGTTTATGAACGACCATTGGCCGATGTGTAGACATTATCAGGATATCTTCATCATTGACCATGTTATCAATAGTCTGAAGAACTTTTTGTGAACTTTCATTATCAATAGAAGCTGTCGGTTCATCTAATAACCAAATTTTGGGTTTGGATAGAAATATTCTGGCAAGACCTACTAATTGTCGTTGACCATCGGATAGACCCTCCCCTCCTTCGGATATTTCCAGTTGTATGTTTTTTGGGCTTTGTGATGCAATCTGATCAATGCCTAAAAGTTTGATTATTTCGATAAATAAATCTTCATCTACTTTTTTAGATAAGGTTAAATTCTCCTGTAATGTTCCTTTAAACAGACTAACATTTTGAGGTAGATAACTGATATATTGTGCAATTGCCTGAGGAGATATTTCCCATAAGTTCACATCACCAATATTAATATTGCCTTCGGATGGGCGATATAAGCCGGCTATTAATTTTAATAAAGTTGATTTACCTGAGCCAATAGGACCCAATAATGCTACCCGATCACCTGCCTTAAAGTTTAATGATTCAATATTGATTTGAGCTGTTTCAGATTGTTGATAAAAAAATCTTACCTGATCAATTTCAATACTCGAAGGTGGCGTTTTTAATTCAAATAGAGCGCAACTTTCTTTTCGTTCTTTATCAATATTTAAAATATTATCAACTAACTGCAGAGATTGTGACACCTGTTGCCATTGACTTGATTGCTGTATTGCTCTGGAAACAGGTGCAATAACACGGCCACCTAATATACTACAGGCAATAAGTCCGCCCATGGTTAAATTTCCCGCTTCAATTTGGTATACACCAACAACAATAGCTAAAACATAGGCCAACATGGCAATACTGGCAGTTGTACTGATAGAAAAATTATTAATAGACTTATGTTTTAAGTTATAAGTC
>JADGAU010000068.1 GCA_015231865.1 Gammaproteobacteria bacterium
AAAGCCCAACTTCATGCCGGCGCTCGTGGAAAAGCAGGCGGCATTAAAATTGTTTCAAATAAAGAAGAATTAATACAGACATGCCAAGTTTTATTAGGCAGCACTTTAGCTACGCCTCAGACTCATGGTAAAGCCTTACCTGTTAATTCATTATTAATAGAACCCATACAAGCTATTCAAAAAGAATTATATCTAGGTATGTTACTGGATAGAAATACAGAATCAGTGACCTTTATGGCATCCACTGAAGGTGGTATGGATATAGAAGAAGTTGCCGCTCAAACTCCCGAAAAGATCATCAAGATTGTCATTTCTAATAGTGCTGGTTTACAGTCTTTTCAATGCCGTCAAGTTGCTTTTTCGCTAGGGTTAAAGGGCGAGCAATTTTGTGAACTCTGCCATATTATGCATCAGCTCTATGATCTGTACATAGATAAAGATTTATCACTAATTGAGATAAATCCACTAATAATAGATTCAAATAACCATTTATGTGCTTTAGATGCCAAGATCAATGTTGAAGATAATGCTCTTTATCGTCACTCTGATTTATTAGATATGAGAGATACCCGTCAGGAAGACCCTATCGAGGTGGAAGCCAGCCAACATAACCTAAATTATATTACACTCGATGGAAATATTGGTTGTATGGTCAATGGCGCTGGCCTTGCTATGGCAACCATGGACATTATAAAGCTGTATGGTGGTGAACCGGCTAACTTTCTTGATGTTGGCGGTGGTACAACTGCCGAACGAGTTGCTGAAGCATTTAAATTAATCGTTCAGGAAAAACAGGTTAGAGCTATTTTGGTCAATATTTTTGGGGGCATTGTGCGCTGCGACTTAATTGCAGAAGGGATTATTATTGCGGTTAAAGAAGTAGGAATTGATTTACCGGTTATTGTTAGATTAGAAGGAACAAAAGCACCTGAAGGACTAAAACTATTATCCGAAAGTAACTTAAGTATACAAACGGCCAGTGACTTAAATGAAGCTGCGCAATTAGCAGTACATTCGGCTTCATAACAATAACAATAATAATATAATAAAATTAAATAAGAGATTTTTAATGAGTATTTTAATCAATAAAGACACCCGCGTTATTGTTCAAGGGTTTACCGGTAAACAAGGTACTTTTCATGCTGAGCAGGCAATTGAATACGGTACCAATCTGGTCGGTGGTGTTACACCAGGGAAAGCTGGGCAAACACACTTGAAACGCCCTGTTTTTAATACCGTACAAGATGCCGTTAAGAAAACTGAAGCTGATGCAACAATGATTTATGTGCCAGCCAAATTTGCTGCCGATGCTATTCTTGAGGCTGCCGATGCCGGAATTAAAACCATTGTCTGCATTACAGAAGGCATTCCTGTTAATGATATGATTAAGGTTAAGTCTCATTTTAAATTAATGGAACATAATGCCCCTTACTTAATAGGTCCAAACTGCCCGGGGGTAATTACACCGGGAGAGTGTAAAATTGGTATCATGCCTGGAAATATTCATTTACCTGGCTCTGTTGGTATTATTTCCCGCTCTGGCACGTTAACTTACGAAGCCGTGAAGCAAACCAGTGATGTCGGATTAGGGCAAAGTACCTGTGTTGGTATTGGCGGCGATCCAATTCATGGTATGAACTTTATAGATTGTCTTAAACTTTTTGAACAAGATGAAAAAACCGAGTCCATTATTATGGTCGGTGAAATTGGTGGCAATAAAGAAGAGCAAGCAGCCGAATATATTCAAAAGCACATTTCGAAGCCAGTTGTTGCCTATATTGCAGGAATGACAGCTCCTCCAGGTCGTCGCATGGGCCATGCCGGCGCCATAATTTCCGGTGGAAAAGGGACCGCTGTGGAAAAAATTGCTACCTTAAAAGCTGCTGGAGTAACCGTATCGGACTCCCCTGCTAATATGGGAAAAATTTTAAAAGAAGTTTTGAAAACTAAAAGTTAAAAGAATTGTATTTTCTTCATCAGCGTAGTCAATCTTATTGCTTGTTATTTTTCCTTTTTTCCTTCCAGCCCCCCAAAAGCACTATGCTTGCTGATTTTACGGAGAAAAACTGTCTGCACCCAAAGGGCATAAAAGCTAGTTCAAGCTTGTATATAAGATCTTAAAAAAACAGTAAGATAATTAACGGTAATGAGTAATTTAATCAATCCTAAAGCGAGTTTTTTTCGTAGTAAAATCAGTAATCATAGGGCGTATACTTAATCTAATTTATTCTTAGCTAAATTATCAAAATAAATCGATTTACGATAATTAATTAAGCCATTAGTTGAAGAATCATGATTTGATACTTCACCCGGTTCACACAAATCATTTTGAATTTGCCCTGCCAGAACTTTACCGTATTCAACGCCCCATTGATCAAACGAATTAATATTCCAGATAATTCCTTGTACAAAAACTTTATGTTCATACATAGCCATTATGGAACCAAGGGTTTTAGGTGTTAACTTACTAAAGATAATAGTATTAGTTGGTTTATTTCCATCAAACACCTTGTGGGCAATCACATCATCAATAGTTTTCTTATCTACACCTTGTGCCTGCATCTCTTCAACCGCTTCAGTATAGCGTTTACCTAACATTAATGCCTTTGTTTGAGCTAAACAATTAGAAAATAAAACACGATGATGAAGACCCAGTGGATTTTGGCTTAGTGCCGGTATTAAAAAATCTGCGGGAACGGGCTTAGTCCCCTGATGTAATAGTTGGAAAAATGCATGCTGCCCATTAGTTCCTGACTGTCCCCAAATAATGGGTCCGGTTAGGTAATTAACACGCTGGTTATTCCTATCAATAGTTTTACCATTACTTTCCATATCTAGTTGTTGTAAATAATCCGGCAAACGTTCAAGATATTGGCTATAAGGCATTATGGCATGACTTTGGGCATCAAAAAAATTGTTATACCAAACACCTAATAAAGCCATAATAACGGGTATATTATGTTCTAAAGGTGCATTTAAAAAGTGCTGATCCATTTCATAGGCACCTTCTAACAAGGATTCAAAATGTTCCATGCCTAAATATAATGCGATAGTTAGACCTACCGAAGACCATAAAGAGTAACGGCCACCAACCCAGTCCCAAAAGGCAAAGGTATTGGCTTCATTAATACCAAACTGAGTCGCTAACTCAACATTAGTGGTTACCGCAACAAAATGTTTTTCAATTGCTTTTTCATTACCAACCAAATCTAAGAACCATTTACGGGCACTAAAAGCATTAAGCATTGTTTCCTGAGTCGTAAATGTTTTTGATGCGATGACAAATAATGTACTTTCAGGATCAACATCTTTTAAAGTTTCAACCAGGTGTGTTGCATCAGCATTAGAAACAAAAAAGACCTTTAACCCCCTTTGTGCATAGGGCTTCATGGATTCACAAACTACATGTGGCCCCAGATCGGAACCACCAATACCAATATTAATAATATTTTTAATACGCTCGCCATTATAACCACGCCATTGACCGGATCTGACCTGTTCAGAAAAATCACGCATGTGATCTAAAACTTCATTGACCATTGGCATAACATTTCGTCCATTAACACGAATTGGCTTATTACTTCTGTTTCTTAAGGCCGTGTGTAATACTGAGCGATTTTCGGTAGTATTAATGGCAACACCACTCATCATATTGTCTCGCCATTCTTCAATTTTTACATAGCGAGCCAGCTTGATTAATAGCGACATAGTTTCTTCGGTGATTCTATTTTTAGAGTAATCAAGAAGAATATCTCCCAGTTCTGCAGAAAATTTATCAAATCTATTGTCGTCTTGAGCAAACATATCCCGCATATGCTGATCTTTGATTTCCTCATAATGCTTTTGTAATTCTAACCATTCTGCACTTTCTGTAACTTCTTTCATATAACTTCCTAAATTAAAATAAACTGTTTTTACTGCGGATTTTGCCAGCATCTATCATTACGATCAAATAATTTATCTGCTTCTTCCGGCCCCCAGGTATTTGAACGATAATTAGGGAAGTTTCTTGGAGGTAAAGCTTCCCAAATATCTAATATTGGCTGAACTATTTCCCATCCTGCTTCAATGTTATCAGCACTTTTAAATAAAGTTGCATCACCACAGAGGCAATCATATATTAAAGTTTCATAACCGGTACTGGGAGCATTGCCAAAATGTTCACTATACTGAAAATCCATATTCACTGTTGATAGTTCTTGTAAGGTTCCTGGTTTTTTTGCATTAAATTCAAGACAAATTCCTTCATTTGGCTGAATCCTAAGTATCAGTTTATTGGCAGGTAAGTGTTTAACCTTATCCATTGATTTTTGGAACATTAGGCTGGGCGCATATTTGTATTGAATAACAACTTCTGTACAACGAGCCGGCATTCTCTTTCCAGTACGAAGATAAAATGGCACGCCAGACCATCTCCATGAGTCAATCATTAGTTTCATAGCAACATAAGTTTCTGTGCTGGAATACTTATCAATATTTTTTTCATCTCGATAGGCAAGCAGGTTTTCACCTGATTCTGTTGCCCCCTCATCATATTGGCCACGTATAGCGTATTTCAAAACTTCCTCTGGAGAGTATTTTTGAATTGAGCTAAGTATCTTAGTCTGTTCATCTCGAATCGCATCGGCATCATCAAAAGAATGAGGTGGCTCCATGGTGATTACCGATAATAAGGCCAATAAATGATTGGCAATCATATCTCGCATAGCACCCGCTTCTTCGTAATAACTCGCCCTATTTTCAACACCTAATGATTCTGCAACGGTTATTTGAATATGATCAATATAACGATGATTCCATATGGGTTCTATGGTGCCATTTCCAAAACGATAGGCCATAATATTCTGAACCGTTTCTTTTCCAAGATAATGATCAATTCGATAAATCTGATGTTCTTTGAAACTTTTATGTAAGGTTTTATTTAATTGATGAGCCGAAGCCAAATCTGTACCAAAGGGCTTCTCAACAATAATTCTTCGCGCAGCTTCTTGACTCTCCTTCGTTAAACCAGCCTTGCCTAATTGGGTAGCAATTTCACCAAAATAGCTAGGTGGCGTAGCGCAATAAAATAAATAATTATCGTTGGTTTCACTTAAATTATCTATTTCTTCAATTAATGCCTTTAAACGGATATAAGTATTTTCATCTTTGAAATTACCGGATAAATAATGGGCCTTAGAAATTTGCTTTTGCCACAAGTCCGGATTAAAAATATCTGGATCAATAAAGTTTTCAATTTCACTTGAAATACGTTCACGATAGGCATCCGAATCAAGTTCCGGTTTACCGACACCAATCATATAGGTATGACTGGATAATAATCCCTGAAGAACTAAATGATATAAGGCAGGAATAAGTTTACGCTTTGTTAGATCACCGGTTGCACCGAATATAATTATAATGGATTTTGGCGCCTTAACATGTTCATCATCTTGATTGATTTCAATTGCAGCAGTCATACAGGCAGATCCTTTAGTTATCTGTTATATTGATATAGTATACTGATAAATGTAAAAAAAACAGTGCTTATCTTAAGTCTCAACTTATCTTAAGCCTCAAATATTTGTTTACAATTATAAAGGCATTTATATGAAGCAATCTCAAATTGGTTTAATTGGTTTAGCTGTGATGGGACAAAACCTGGCACGAAACATTTCCAGGAATCATCGCATCAGTGTCTATAACCGAACTTATACGACAACTGAGAATTTTCTTGGTGCATACAAAAATGAAAATTTAAGTGGTTATGAAACTTTACCTGATTTTATTAATTCTCTGGAACAGCCCAGACTTATAGGCATTATGGTCAAAGCAGGTCAACCGATTGACCAATTAATTGAATCATTATTACCTATCTTATCTGCAGGTGACATCTTAATTGATTTTGGTAATTCTAATTTTAACGACACCATCCGACGCGAAAAATATTTAGCGGATAAAAACTTTAATTTCTTCGGTTGCGGTGTTTCTGGTGGTGAAGAGGGTGCACTAAATGGTCCAAGTTTAATGCCCGGTGGAGATAAAAAAATTTATCAAAAGCTAGAACCAATTTTTATGGATATTGCAGCAAAAGATTTTAACCAGCAAGCCTGTGTCTCTTATATTGGTGCAAATGGAGCCGGACATTTTGTAAAAATGGTACACAATGGCATCGAGTATGGTGTCATGCAAATGATGGCTGAAGCCTATGAAGCTCTGGCTTTAGGTTATGGATTAAGGGCTCCAGAAATTGCTGATATTTTTGAACGCTATAACCAAGGCAAATTACACTCTTATCTGTTTGAAATTGCTATTCCAATACTTAAAAAAACCGATCCCTATTCTGCATCAAATGAATACTTAATTGATAAGATATTAGATACAGCCGGGCAAAAAGGGACTGGGACCTGGACTGCCATTGAGAGTCTAAACCTTGGCAGCAGTTTATCTGTAATTGCCGAAGCGGTTTATGCAAGAAGCACTTCTGCTCATATTCGCGATCGGGAAGCACTTTCTAAATTATATAACAAACCTGAAATCGACTTTTCTATACCTTTAGAACAATTTATTGAACAATTAGAGAATACCCTATATTCGGCAATGCTAATTAGTTATGCACAGGGCTTTGCTATGTTTTCAGAAGCGGCAGAACATTACAACTGGGATTTAAATTTTGCAGAGATCTCCAGAATCTGGCAAGGTGGTTGTATCATTCGAGCTGACTTATTAAAAACACTAGAAACCGCATTTAATGAACAGCCAAGGACGCATTTACTAGCTATTGATCAAATTGCGCAAAGTATTAATGCTGCATTAACAGATTTCAGAACAACGGTGGCTGAGTGTCAATTACAAGGTATTCCTCTTTTCTCTCTATCATCAGCTTTATATAGTTTTGAATCAATGACTAATAGTCGTGGCTCTGCTAACTTTATTCAGGCTTTGCGTGACTCCTTTGGTGCCCATACCTTTAAAAGAATTGATATGGATGGTAATTTTCATGCAAAATGGGATGAAATTGGTGAACTAACTAAATTGGATTAATAAATATACGATGCCAATATCACATAACAATTTACCACAACAAAATGGAGTTATCCTGGATCTGGATTCATTAAGCAAAAATGATCTGGATTTAACTGAAATCGAAAATAGTCTGGCAAATTGGACTTACTATGGTACGACTAAGCCCAATGAAGTTGTTTCACGCATAAAAGATACAGAAGTCATTGTTTCTAATAAAGTCGTATTAGATCATGAAGTTTTATCTCAGGCTGAAAACCTTAAATTAATTTGTATTGCAGCAACGGGAACCAATAACATTGATTTACAGGCAGCAAACAAACTTAATATTGCTGTTTGTAATATTACAAATTACGCAACACAGTCTGTTCCAGAACATGTTTTTCGATTAATTTTGTCCCTATACGGGCGTTTATCAGAAAATATGGAGGCAGCAGTTTCAGGACGTTGGTCTGAAAGTCCTTACTTTTGTTTACTCGATTATCTTCCTCAAGATTTGCATGGCAAAACTATGGGGATTATTGGCTATGGAGATCTGGGACAGGCAGTTGCTAAAATTGCAAAAAACTTAGATATGAAAGTATTAATTGCTAAAAGAGATAAAAATGATAATCGTGCCGATCGATTAAGTCTGGATGATTTATTACCTCAAGTTGATATTTTAACTTTGCACTGTCCGCTTACTGAACTAAATAAAAATCTAATTTCTACACGTGAATTATCATTATTACCAAATCATGCCTTGCTCATTAATACTGCTCGTGGACCATTGGTTGATGAACCTGCCCTGCTTTTAGCGCTGCAAAACAAAGACATTGCTGGTGCCGGTTTAGATGTCCTTTCTATTGAGCCACCGCCAAGAGACCATATTTTACTCAGGAGTAAACTTAAAAACTTAATAATCACACCGCATATAGCCTGGGCTAGTCTACAATCGAGACAAAGATTATTGAATCAGGTTGCAGAAAATATTAATGCTTTTAAAATAGGTAAAACACGCAATATATTATAAAACATAACACTATGGTTTGTTTTTTATTAATACGGTTGATTTATATTAAAATTTACTATTCAATAGTGTGTGTTTATACTAGGATGTGTCGTAGTAAGATAATATAAAGAGAATATATTAAATCTTTATACATCTACATTTTTAAAATGGAGCTAAATTAATGTCTGAACATAAATCAGATCGCAAACGAGAAATGCATGTTTCTATCGAAACTGAAGATGGTAAAACTATATGGGGAATCGTTTTTTTAAATGATGATGAACGTTTACAAGATATACTCAATGATGAACGTGTTTTTTTGCCAATAAATACGTTGATTCAAAGAAGAAAAGGTACTGCAACAGGTGATCAAGATGAATATAAACTCACGATTATCAAAAAAGCATTTATCAATAAAATTGAAGAACTGCAACATGACAAGAGAAAATACAGCTAGTATTAATCATGAACTATCAATTGCAAGAATTTGATTCAGGCACCTTATTCTGGCAGTCTATCAGTCATTTGTTTAATAAGCTTGAGCCTAAATCTATTGCTGCATCAGGCGGTTCGGCAGCGAATCTATTTAATTGTTTAACATCTGAGCAACTTAAAGATAAACATATTTATCTAGTTGACGAACGCTTCGTACCAGAAACAGATCAATTTTCAAATGCGCACCTTTTACGATCGACATCGAGCTTTAATCATCTGAGTAATACCCAATTTATCAGCTGCCAACCAGAATTATTTGATAATCATCAATCATGCACTGCAGCCTATGCAAAAAAAATCCCGGATATTATTGATTTAACCATTCTTGGTGTTGGCCCGGATGGACATATTGCGTCATTATTCCCTAGTGGTGATTGGCTAAAGACTGATGAAAATAATAATCAAAAATATATTGCAACTTATACAACAGAATTCGATATATATGAACGTATGTCGATGACCTATCAACAAATTAAGCGTTCAAAAAATATTTGGGTGCTATTAATTGGTAAAGGTAAACAAAACATCTTAGATATTATTACTCAGGAAAATACCGACTTTAATCAATACCCTGGTCGTAGAATACTTGATTTTGGAGCAACTATCTTTTTTTTAAATAGATAGGTACATTGTTTGAATTAGTTGCAGTTCCTGGTGTGTTCAAGGTGCCAGAAGTAAAGAAAATTTAAAAACGACACCTCCATCGATACCTCAATCATATTTGTAATAATACTATTAGCAATATAACGTAAAACAAAAGGGTAAAATTCAAAACAACCAGGGTGTGTTTTGTTTAGCTTTGGTTTCAAAAGCTTTTATTTTATCTGACTGTTCAAGTGTCAGCCCGATTTCATCTAAACCTTCTAATAAACAGAATTTTCTAAATTCATCCAAATCAAATTTAAAGCTTTTATCTGCAAATTGAATTGATTGATTTGGTAAATTAATTATCATTTTTTCCGCAGAATTATTAGCGATAATACTAAAGATATCTTCAACCTCTGATTCAGAGAGAATGACTGGTAAAATACCATTTTTAAAACAATTATTGTAGAAAATATCAGCAAAACTTGGAGCCACAATCACTCTAAAACCATAATCTTCCAAAGCCCACGGTGCATGTTCACGAGAGGAACCACAACCAAAATTCTTTTTAGCAACAAGAATTTTTGCCCCCTGATATTCTGGCTTATTTAAAACAAAATCATTATTCAGTGGTCGTTTTAAATTATCCATACCAGGCTGACCTTCATCAAGGTATCGCCATTGGTCAAATAAATTAGGTCCAAATCCACTTCTTTTAATAGATTTTAAAAACTGCTTTGGAATAATTGCATCGGTATCAACATTAGCTCTATCCAAAGGCATTGCTATCGATGTTAAAATATTAAACTTTTCCATTATATGCTCCTAAATTAAATCTGATTAACATCGACAAAATGACCTGTTACCGCAGCAGCTGCAGCCATTGCAGGACTCACAAGATGGGTACGCCCGCCCTGTCCTTGTCTGCCTTCAAAATTTCTATTTGATGTGGATGCACAACGCTCACCAGCTTCTAACTTATCAGCATTCATGGCTAAACACATTGAACAGCCCGGTTCACGCCATTCAAATCCTGCCTTAATGAAAACTTGATCCAGGCCTTCCTGTTCTGCTTGCTGTTTAACAAGTCCAGAACCTGGCACAACAATCGCTTGTTTAATTGAATCGGCTACCTGTTTTCCTTCTGCCACTTTTGCTGCGGCACGCAAATCTTCAATTCTGGAATTGGTGCAAGAGCCAATAAAGACAACATCAACAGAGACTGAATTAATGGCCTGATTCGCTTCCAGTCCCATATACTTTAACGCATTAATAATGCTGGTCTTTTTAACCTCATCATTTTCATTATCGGGATCAGGAATTAACTCATCAATAGCAATCGTCATTTCTGGTGAGGTTCCCCAGGTTACCTGAGGTTTAATTGATTCACCTTCAATAACGATATGCGCATCAAAAACAGCACCTTCATCTGATTTTAGTGTTTCCCAATGCTCAATGGCAGATTCTAAAATATCACCACTTGGCGCAAAATCTTTGCCTCTTATATATTCAATGGTTTTATCATCAACAGCCATCATGCCAGCCCGGGCACCTGCTTCAATAGCCATATTTGACATAGTCATTCTGCCTTCAATGGACAAATCACTAATAACATCACCTGCAAATTCAATGGCATATCCTGTACCACCAGCAGTTCCAATTTTTCCAATCACTGACAAAACAACATCTTTAGCAGTAACACCTGAAGATAGTTTTCCTGTCACTTCAACTAACATATTCTTTGATTTTTTCTGAACCAAACACTGTGTTGCCATAACATGTTCAACTTCTGAGGTGCCGATACCGAATGCTAAACAACCTAATGCACCGTGAGTAGAGGTGTGCGAATCTCCACAAACGACAGTCATTCCAGGTAGTATTGCACCTTGCTCAGGACCAACCACATGAACAATGCCTTGTCTTATATCAGACATTTTAAATTCCTGAACACCAAAGTTATCACAATTTTGATCCAGCGTATCAACTTGTAATTTAGAAATAGGATCTGCAATTCCTTTACCACGATCAGTTGTAGGCACATTATGATCAGGAGTTGCCAAATTTGCATTTACCCGCCAAAGGTTTCGATTAGCAAGACGTAAACCTTCAAAGGCTTGTGGTGAAGTCACTTCATGAATCAAATGACGATTAATATAAATAAGAGATGAACCATCATCATTATCTGTGACCAGGTGTTGCTCCCATAATTTATCATATAAGGTTTTACTCTCAGACATTGATTTTCCTTTTTTTACTTATCGGTATTCATTATCAGTTCCCATGATAATGGCGTGCCTACTTCGATAGATTGATTAACTTGTTTTCCCAGGATTTGCTCATAGTATTTTGGTGCCAGACCATAGCCGGGACGAATAATTCTCATATTAGATTCATTGAGTTTATCACCTGCATTTATATTTTGGCTAATATAAATTGAACGACGATACTTTTTTGATTGTTGTTCAGACTCACTGCCATCATATTTAACTTTCCCTAATGCTTGATGAATAGCCTTAGAACCATGAACTAATTGTTCTAATTCAACCGCATCTATTGAAAAATCTGAATCAATACCACCAGCATTTTTATCTAATACAAAATGTTTCTCAATTAAACAGGCTCCTAATGCGACGGATGCTAATGAAACGTTGATACCCAATGAATGATCGGACAAACCAACGGCACAATTAAAGCGTTTTTTCATATCTAATATGGTAACTAAATTAGCATCTGATATTTTAGCAGGATAATTACTGGTACATTTTAATAATATGATTTGTTCATTACCCTGATCATGAATCGTGTCAATCGCTAATTCTATTTCTTCAATAGAGGCCATCCCCGTAGACATGATAATAGGTTTACCCGTTTGAGCGACTCGTTTAATCAGGGGTAAGTCATTATTTTCAAAAGAAGCTATTTTATAGCATGGCACAGCTAATGTTTCCAGAAAATTCACAGAGCTAATATCAAAAGGAGAACTGAAGGCTAATAAGCCAAGAGATTTAGCCTTATTAAAAAGCCTTTCATGCCACTGCCATGGTGTAGATGCTTTTTCATATAAGCTAAATAAATTTTCACCCTGCCATAAACTTGAAGATTCATCAATTTGAAATTCAGATTTATCACAATCCAAAGTCATGGTATCAGCAGTATAAGTTTGCAACTTTATTGCATCAGCACCAGATTTTGCTGCTGCAACTATCATTTGTTCTGCTAATTCATAGCTTTGCTGATGATTTCCGGATAATTCAGCAACAATAAGAGGTTTGCTATTTTCAGTTAAATTAATGTGGCCTAGAGTAATCATTTATAGAAACTATTAAAAAATTTATCAAAGATAGGATTATACCGATAATTAAATAAATCAAAAGTAGCAATTTATTTATTAATATCGGTTAATATTTGAGTCTTTTAAACAACAAAACAAGAATAATCATTAAATTAAATGACTTATATACCTCATTCACCTTGATTTAGATGCCTAACTAAGGCATCATGCACGCCAAAATTTTAACAAGGAAATAGAATGGCTAAAGAAGAAGGAATTGAAATGGAGGGTGTTGTAATTGATACACTACCTAACACTATGTTTCGTGTTGAATTAGAAAATGGACATAAAATAACTGCTCATATCTCTGGTAAGATGAGAAAGAACTATATTCGTATTTTAACTGGCGATCAAGTTACTGTTCAGTTGACACCATATGATCTTTCAAAAGGAAGAATTACTTTTAGAGCACGTTAATTTATATCTAATTCTATTGGATATACTTCCATTCAAAACCACTTTCCTGACCAGCCAGGTCTATTTCTAGTTTGATATTATTTGACAAAGCCTGAAGTGAAGGTGCAAAGGCTTTAGTCACTTTTTCAATTGAATTATTTTCCTGACTTAAATGTGCTGCAACTAAATGTTGGCACTGATTTAAATCAATTGATTGTATTAACTGCACAGCCTGTGTATTTTCCAGGTGTCCATATTTTCCGGATACTCTCTTTTTTAAGCTTGGTGCATAACTGCCATTTGCTAACATAGTTTTATCATGGTTAGCTTCTATCAGCAGTGAATGAATATTAGTTAACTCACCATATAAATATGGACTGATATATCCAAGATCAGTTAAAACAGCCAACCTTTTATGCTTTAGTTGAAAAATAAACTGTACTGCTTCTCTGGCATCATGCGGTACAACAAGAGGAGAAATATGTAAATCATTAATTGTAAATGATTGAAAAGAATTAAATAAAAAGAGCTGGGAATACTTCCCCAAATCTTTTTGACAGTATGTGCCATAATTCATATAAACAGGAGTTTGATACTTTCTGGAAAAGACTCCTACTCCAGATATGTGATCATTATGTTCATGAGTAACGAGGATTGCACTTATGTCTTCAGGACTGACATCAAGTAATGCTAGCCTTCTGACAGTTTCTTTACAGGTAAAACCACAATCTAATAAAATAAGACTTTGTTCACTTTTAATGATTGTTCCATTACCTGTACTCCCGCTCCCAATTGAAGCAAAGTGCATAATTTACTTTAATTGCTCAAATAAAATATTGTTTAACTGCTCCAATACCTTTCCTGAAATTTTATTCATTTTTTCATCATAAATAGTAACCAGAGTATTTTCAGCTTCAGGGCTTAATTTAATGCGATAAGAATTTTGTTTATCTTTATCCTCTTCCCAAAAATTAAAAACTGATGAATCTTCTGTTTTAGGAAGCGTATATTGTAAATAAAATAACCCCTGATCACGATTTCTATCTTCAATAATAAAATCCAGTCTATCAAGAATAATACTCATTCTACGCCAGGCTATAGGAAAAGAATCTTTTATTAATAAAGTATTGTGACCATCTTCTTTTTTAAGAATAGTTGCTTTATTTTCGGCTATTTGCTGCTTTTCAGTCAGTAATTTCTTAATTTTTTGTTCTTCAAACCCCCAAAACAGCATCAAACGACCTAACATTTCAACTTCAAGTTCTGGATCTCTCGGACCTTTTTTCCAACGAACCAACTCGGTATTTAAGCCTTTAACCTCTTTTTCGACAGAAGAATAATGTGTTAGAAAAACACGAACAGTCTGGTTTGAATCAGTATCTTCCATTCTAACTCTATACTTATCTCGACTACCTGTTGAATATAAACCACCTAAAACTGAACTTAAAGTTTTAGTAATAGCATCCTGAGGTAAATCTGCCTTATTTTCTAACCAGTCAGTTTCTAAAATACCTAATTCAGGAGTCTCTCGTGTTATTTTAAATCCCTGGCTAATCCAGAATTTATGAACTTTATCCCATACATTCTTTTTATTATCATGTATCACTAAATAGCGGAGATCACCTTCACTTTTAAATTCAACATTTGAATTAGTAACTTCAGGGGTTCTTGTATCTAGAATATCTTTCCCATTTTGAACCTCAGAAGCCAAATTGGTAACAACCATAAAGTCACTCATGCCCTCAGAAATCATTTCCGGCGGTACATCTAGACGCTTAATCGTACGGCTTTGTTTTTGGTAATCAACTTTTCGTCCCGCAAAAGTATCATTTAGAGAGCCTGAGGATCCACAGCCTGTTAATGTAGAAACTACTGAGATAAAAATAAATAAATAAATTAAATTAAACATAGTTTATAGACAGATGATTTTAGAATAATTGTTAAAGAATGGAGTTTGCTTTTAATGCTTCTACGATTAATTGACGGTATTGACTATCAAGTGGTGTTAATGGCAAGCGAATGCCTGTTTGAATCATGCCCATTTCATGTAAAGCCCATTTGGCAGGAATTGGATTAGACTCTAAAAATAAGCGCTGATGAAGGATATCTAAAACAGAATTGATTTCTGATGCTTTATCTTTTTCACCGTTTAAAGCGTATTGACACATCTCATGCATTTGTTTAGGAGCAACATTGGCTGTAACTGAAATATCACCTTTTGCACCTAATAAAATGCTTTCCATTGCAGTTGCATCATCACCAGAATAAACTTCAACGCGACTACCTAGCAAAAAACATAATTCTCTAATTCTGTCTAAATCACCTGAAGCTTCTTTAATGCCAACAATATTTTTAAGATCAGCCAGACGTACAACTGTAGAAGGTAAAAAGTCAACCGCAGTACGCCCGGGCACATTATATAGAATTTGGGGAATATCTACCGTCTCAGCAATTAATTTATGATGCTGGTAAAGACCTTCCTGGGTTGGTTTATTGTAATAAGGAGAAACTAATAAACAAGCATCAGCACCATTTTCTTTAGCACATTGAGTTAATTCAATAGCTTCATGTGTTGAATTTGCTCCAGTACCAGCAATCACTGGGATACGTTTATTTACCTGATCGACAACTGTTTTAATTAAATCACAATGTTCTTTAGTTGTTAATGTCGCAGACTCACCTGATGTACCTGCAACAATAATAGCATCCGTATTATTTTCAATATGAAATTCAATTAGACTAGATAATGCCGGATGATCTATATCACCATTTTCATGCATTGGTGTGACTAAGGCGACCATACTACCCTGAAACATAATGTGCAAAACCCCTACAATATGATATTAATGAGTTAAAAAATTCTGCTAATCTTACTTGTGCTGGAACCTTAATACAAGCACTTCCTTTTATTTTGTACTTCATTTTATAATTTACTTGAATTCATTTCGTTTATAAGTATGATTTATACTCATAATCTTTGAAAAGGCCTCGCTGCATTTGCAAATATCATGGGTATAAAAAATAATAAATTAAGGAAAAGATATGAGTATAGAAATTGGATCTCCAGTACCGAATTTTACAGGTGAAATGACAGGTGAAAAGAGTTTTAATTTATCAGATTACAAAGGGCAATATGTATTAATCTATTTTTATCCAAAAGATAATACACCTGGATGCACTCAGGAAGGCCAGGATATTCGCGATCATTATACTGAATTTAACGCCAAAAACATTAATGTCTTTGGTTTATCCAGAGACGGTATTAAAATGCATGAAAACTTTAAAAATAAGCATGAATTTCCTTTTGAATTAATATCAGATAAAGATGAATCAATCTGTAATCTGTTTAATGTAATCAAAGAAAAAAAACTTTATGGAAAAGTTCATATGGGAATAGAAAGAAGTACCTTCATCATTGATCCTGATGGTGTCCTAGTGAAAGAATGGCGTAAAGTTAAGGTTAAAGTTCATATTGATGAACTACTTGAATTTGCCAATTCCATATAAACGACTGTACCCGTGATATAGGGCAATGCCTCGTTGCATTATCAAAGATT
>JADGAU010000069.1 GCA_015231865.1 Gammaproteobacteria bacterium
CCATTGTTCAGGCATCAATAGCCTTAGCTCACAATTTAGGGTACAAAGTTGTTGCTGAAGGTGTAGAAACTGACGTTCAAGCTGAGTTTCTGAAGTCTCATAAATGTGATATATTACAAGGGTATTTTTACTGCCGTCCTCAACCAGCAAGTAAAACCGAAGAATATATTTTGAATTATTAAGGTTTGTTGATGTTTCAGTTTTAATCAATAATTAAGCCTAACATTAGGGCCTAGCTCTAGTGTTCAACTGAGGATTTAAGGTTAAATGATTTACACCAGAAATTCTGCGAAAGGAATAATTATTAGCGATGGAAAAATACTTCTGCTAAAGAAAAAATATGATGATGGCAGCATTTTGTATACTTTACCTGGAGGAACACAAGAAGCGGGTGAAATACTTGAAGATACAGTTGTAAGAGAGATATTTGAAGAAGTTGCTGCCAATGTCTCCGTAGTAAAGCTATTGAATATTTATGAACATAAACGAATTTCAAGAAAGAATCCCGCTAATATCAGTCATAAGGTCGAGTTTGCATTTCTATGTCAGCTGATTGGTGCATATGAACCTAAATCTGGAACACATCCTGATACTCATCAGGTAGACGTAAAATGGCATAATATTGATGATGTGTCTGAACTTGAATTATCACCTGCTAAATTATTAGAAATTTTTCAGAAAATAAATTCCAATAGTGCATCTGCTTATTTAGGGGATGTTTCTAAATATAAAACTCCCTAAAGAAAAAGTTTTATTACCTATAAAATAATCAGAAAGTGAAGCAGTTAATGTTTATCATATAAATAATTTAATATCTTCAGTTTGTTCTTTTATCACTTGTCCTATGATACTAGCATCTTCATAGCCTGCTTCGATTAGCTCATTGACAAAGTCCCGGGCATTTTCACAATCAATAGCAGCTAACAAGCCGCCGGCTGTTTGCGGATCAAACAAGATAGGATACCTTAAAGGTTTTTGTGATATATGCTCTATTATCGACTCATAAGCTAAATTTTCATTATATAAAGAGCTCAATATTCCTTTGTCTAAACAATCATCAACCCCTTGAAGGTAGGGGATTTTATCAAAATCCAATTTTGCCTGGCATTTTGATGCCGTTAACATTTCGCTTAAATGACCAACTAATCCAAAACCTGTAATGTCGGTACAGGCAGTAATTTTATATTTTTTTAATATTTCAGCTGCTCTTGCACTCGACTTCAGCATGGTCGTAAAACAATTTTCGACCCAACGACCTTTTGCCTCTGATTGCATGTTAGCTGCTAAAATAATACCCGTCCCTAATGCTTTAGTCAGCACTAAACATTGTCCATTTTTTAAACTACTTTTTCTGGTAATTTCATTTTCTTTAATAAAACCATTAACAGTCAATCCGCAGCCCATTTCCAATGATTCATTTGTATGACCGCCAATTAAAATAACCTGCTCTTGTTTTAATTTATGAACAATACCAGACATCAATTGAAATAGGGTTTCTTGCTGCTGTTCTCTGGCCATAAAGGGTAAACCAATAAGTACCTGTGCAGAATGAGGCTTAGCACCCATTGCATATAAATCACTTAATGCATGAGTTGTTGCAACTTGTCCGAGCAAATACGGATCAGCAATAAAACTTCTAAAGTAGTCGATTGATTGAACAATTTGATGATTTGCAGGAATATTAAAAACCGCTGCATCATCTTTTTGAATAGCAACTATACCATCTTTATCATGTTGACTAAGCCGACTAAGTACCTGATTAAGCAAACTGCCGGCAACTTTTGCGCCACAACCACCACATCGTTCAGATATCTTTCTTATTTGCTGATAAGTTTCACTGGTGGCTAATTTACGGTAATGTTCATCAATTGTTTGATTATTATTCATGCCTTTTAATTGTTGAAACTGCTGCATAAATCTTTGATCTATAAAACGTTTTACAAACCATAACCATTTCCCCGAAAATGCCATATTACGCCAGGAAGCAATTGAATATTGATTACCACAATTTAATAAACTTAAAAAATGCTGTTGTGGAAAATAGGCTTTAAGTGCTTGTTTTAAAATAAAACGTTTGATGTTTTCATACAGAGGCATACCCTGTCTAACTGCAAACACACCAGATTTAGCCCTTTCATGTCCCTGTATGGTAGAAATATCGCCTGTAGCAAATATATTTTTATAAGATAATGTTTGTAAATTATTATTAACCTCAATAAAACCAGCTTCATTTAATTTAAGTCCACTGTTTTTTAACCATCCGGCAGCACTAGCATGTGTTGCCCATATCACTTCATCAAAACTATTTTGTGCCGATAGTGAATTTTGATGAATAAAATTCAGGTATTTTTTGTCATCTTTTAAACTGATTTCTTTGACGACTGATTGATTAAAAACGGAAATGTTTCTTTTTTGTAAAATGTCATTCACCTTAATTCGAACATTTTTATTGTGTCCATTTAAAATCTCTTGATCAGCATTAAAGAGAGAGATTTTTATACTTTTATTCAGTTTATTATTAAAGCGATAATCCAAAGACAATGCTAGTTCGACACCTGCCGCACCACCACCAACAATAGCCAGCTCTTTAAAATCACTATTATCAAGTTGATTTATTTTAGGTAAAAATTTTGCTATGGGTTTAACTGGATGGACTAATTCTTGTCCAGATGTTAAAGCAGAAAGATCAGGCGTAGAACCTATATTGATAGATAAAACATCAAAATGTATAGCTGGACGATTTACAAGGTAGACTTTATTATCCAGCGGGTCAACTGAAACGACTTTGCCTTGTATAAAATTAACATCTGCCGCTTCACATAAATGACGTAGATCTATATGACATTGATCAAAGTTAAAATGCCCTGCCAATAATCCTGGCAACATCCCTGAGTATGGTGTATCAACATTTTCACTAATTAATGTAATACGAACACCAGCAATAGGGTTCATAGCAAACATTTTTAGGGCGATTGCATGACTATGCCCACCGCCTGCAAATACTAAGTCGATAATAGGTATATTATTATTCTGCATCACTATTATCGTTAAAATTTATTACTGGGGATTAAAATCAGCCGGCATTTCAGACTCACCATCACTAAAGAAAAACTTATCCATTTCTTTTTCCAAAAATTGGCGGTGATCCGGGTTAATTGGACTTAAGCGGTATTCATTCATTAAGATGGTTTGTTGTTTTAACCATAATTGCCAGGCTTCCTTAGAAATATTTTCATATATTTTTTGCCCCAACTCACCTGGATATGGTGCCTTTTCTAGACCTTCTGATAACTTTCCTAATTTTGTACAATTAATTTCACGGGCCATAACTTATTCCTTATTCAACGATAATAATGTCTTTTTAATGGGGGTTGGCAGGCCAAGTTGCAAGGCATCACGAACAGGCTGCCAACAATTTGAATTAAATTCATTAACTGATATAAGCTTTTCTTTTGTTTTAACATAGAGTTCATGATAGTTAAGTTGAAAATGGGTAAAGGTATGCTGTTTAGCATCAGAAATTTTTTGAACCGTAAAATCAGTCAATTGTTCATTTAACCAAAGATGGGCATCTTTTTCATTATCAAACTGAGGGAAACTCCACAAGCCCCCCCAGATGCCAAGAGGTTTTCTTTTTTCTAGATAAATAGCTTTGTCATCATTAGTTAAAACTAAAAACACAGCAGCTTTATTAACTTTTTTCTTCTTTTCTTTTTTATGTGGAAAATTTAACACCTGTTGCTCTTTATAAGCAGAACAGGAGCTGCTTAAGGGACATGTTTTTGAATCTTGCAGACAAAGCGGTTTAGTTCGAGTGCAAACCATAGAACCTAAATCCATTATAGCCTGATTAAATTGGGCTGTATTTTGTATAGGTGTTACCTGCTCTGCGTACTGCCATAAGAGCTTTAGAACAGCGGCATTAGAATAGTGTCCTGAAACCATAAAATAACGAGCATAAATACGCTTACAATTTCCATCTAAAATAGGCGTTGCTTGCTTCATTGCTAATGATGCAATTGCGCCGGCAGTAGAACGTCCTATGCCTGGTAATTTTTCTAATTCGTTAATTTGTTTAGGGAAGTACCCCTGATATTGATCGACAATGAGTTTTGCACATTGATGTAAATTTCGAGCTCTTGCGTAGTAGCCAAGACCACTCCATAGCGCTAAAACCTGATCCAATTGTGCAGATGCAAGGTCATTTATAGTAGGGAGAACGGATAGAAATTTCTGAAAATATGGAATGACAGTCTTTACTTGTGTTTGCTGTAACATAACTTCAGAAAGCCAAACTCGATAAGGTGTTGGATTTTGTTGCCAGGGCAAATGATGGCGACCAAATTCTTTGGCCCAAATTAATAATAACTCTGAAAATGAAAGTTGATATGAAAACTTAGTTGAACTGATAGGCATTATTTTTTAATTAGAATTTAAGCAAGCCTTTAAGTTTACCACCTAATTTATCATCCAGAACCTTATTTAATTCTTCTTTAGCTTTTTCTTTTAGTTTTTCTTTTGCCTTATCTTCTATCATACTCTTAATATCAGCTTTTTGTGATAACTCATCAAACTTACCTTTAATAGTATAAGGAATATCCGTTCCTTTAAAGTTAGTTGATTCAGAGTTCTTATCAATATTAAGTGTATTTAATAAAGTTACATTTAGGGTGTAATCAAGGTATTCTTTAGGTAAGTCTACAATGCCTTTACCTTTAACCATCATAAGTGGTGTTTTGGTATATAAATCATTATTACTAATAACACCTTTGTTAACTAAATAAGTGCCCTTTAACTCTGTAAAAGCAGTGTTTTTTTCTTGTAATTGAGTTGCCTGTTGTTGGCCTTTTAATAGATTTTGTGCTTTCCTAATCGTATGTAAAATTTCTAATCGTTTAATATTTCCATCATTAACATGGAATGTTCCTTTACCATTTGCATTCTTTATCAGATCATCAAATGTATTACCGACGGTATTAATTGAACTAACAATATTTGCTTTCCCGGTAAATTCCTGAGTTTTTGTAGCGTCCTGTAATAGCTGTCCTAAATCTATACCTTTAAAATCCTGAGTAAAATTAATTTTTGGCATAGGATTTTTCACATCTAACACAGTATCAACTTTTAACTTTCCCTGATAAAAATCACTTTGAATTGGTGATAATTTAACGACACCATTATTAGCGGTTATAGTCATTAAAACATTTTCCATTTTAATATCTGCAATTTTCATTTTCGCTATTGTTAATTCACTTTGTAATTTTAGCGGCCGTAGTATTTCAATTGGAATTATTGCAGTCGTTCTGCTTGCTTCAGTAGATTTAGTATCTGGTTGTGTTGTTGTGATAGGCGCATTTTCAATAGTTTTTATTCCATATTTATCTAAGTCTAATTCATTGATATCAAGTTTAGCCTGATAGGATGGTGATGAAAAATTCTTTATTTGAGCCTGGCCTTTAAAAATAATGTCATCTAAATAGGTATTTAATGAAGAAAAATTAATTGATGTTGCTGTTCCGGTAAAAACAATATCCATTGATAATTTTTGTAATGCATCTGGCGACTTCATTTCAGGCAAGCTTATAGCTAAGTTTTGACTTAACGTTTGTGGAGAAAATTGCTCAATTTTAAATTTTCCCACATATTTTAAATCGTTAAATAATTGTTCAATATTCAAATCGCCAATCAAACTAATATCATAGGTATTAAATTTGACTTTAGTTAAATTGAGAGTTTGCTTATTAATATTTAAATCGATAACACCGCTTAAACTAGTTACATTTCTGCCTCCAGGAATCACATCTCCCTGAGTATTTAAAATTAACTGTGTTTGAGATAAGTTTACAACTCCAGCGTCCAAATCAAACATTGAAACCGCATCTAAACTAAAATCACCGTTAATTTTTTGAGTGACCGCATTGAACTTTGTTTTAATTGAAATATTTATAGGCTTTTTAGAAGCAATTTCAGAAATAATAATTGCAAAATCATCCAGACGAGTCTGTAAAGAAGCCATCCTGTCATCATAATTGAGTTGAGTATTAATTATCTTGACACCTGCAATATAAATTTCAGGTAAAGATTTTTTATCTGCTGACTTTGCTTTTACATCCGTTTGTTTATTATTAGTTGTCCCTGGTTTTTCTTTATTTACAGTCGCTGCCCCACTCAAAGTTTCCCAGTTCGACTGACCTTTTTTATTTTTCACCAAATATAAATCAGCACCATCAAGAATAACTTCTCCAATATTTAATTTGTTTTCCTGAATGAGTGGCATTAATGACGCTTTTAAGGAAATTTTATTAACCGCTAATAAATTTGGTTTTTCTAAATCTTTAGTGTTTTCCTTAAACCAGGCTGCATGTTCTAAGGTTGTTTTCCCAAGCTCAAAACTTAAAGATAAAGGCAATGAAAAAGCAATATTAATATCACCTGCAATATTAAGCTTATGCCCTGTTTGGGAAAGCATCTGCTGTTCAATTTGTTGCTTATAATCATTGGGATTGATAAATATCGGAACGGCAACAATTAAAACAACGATTAAGATAATAATGAGGGCTAATAGCCACTTTAGAAATTTAGCCATTTTATTTAATTAGTTTATTAGTTTATTAGTTTATTTAGAAAATTAATTATTATTTAAGATTAACGTCACAAATTGACTTACTTTTCATCAACTCTTTCCTTTCCCAATCAACACTATATGATGGCTTTTGAGTAATATCATACACTTTAGCATGCATAAAAATATCAACTAGTTGACGATCAAGGAAACCATCATCGGCTTCAGAATTAATAATTTTTAGTGCAATATTTAATGGTAGAGCCTTTTTATAAGGCCTGTCTTTTGCAACTAAAGCATCAAAAATATCACAAATAGACATCATTTTTGAGGCTAAAGGAATTTCAGATGATTTTAACCCCTGAGGATAACCACTTCCATCTAATTTTTCATGGTGTGAACGGGCGAATGTTGGCACTTTAGATAGTTCATTGGTCCAGGGGATCTGCTTAAGAAAATTATAACTATGGACTACATGAGATTGAATTTCATCCCTTTCGGTATTAGTTAAACTCCCCTTTCTAACCGATAATGCATCAAAATCCTCTTGTGTAATTAGTGTTTCGTTTTTACCCTCAAAAGCTGAAAATGGCATGCAGACAATTTTTTGCAGGTGTTCAAAATCACCATCAGGCAGAATAGAAGGTTCGTTTGCACTGATAATGGTTTCAAACATATCATCTAAGGTACTAATTTGTTCTGCTAATTGTTTCTTTATTTTTTCAATTTTCTTTGCATCAAAACCATGATGAAGTATTTTGATTATTTCTTCCTGTGCGAGACGATGACAATTAGATTTTTCAAGTTCAAAACGGTAATGAATCAATTCCAAACGCTGGGTTCTTAACTTCTTAGGTTTAACCAATACATATTCTTTTACCCCAACTTTGCCAAAATCATGCAATAAAGACGCATATCTAATTTCTCTTAACTCATTGTTAGAATAGATAATTTTGTTATAATCATTAATATTGGTACGCTTTAATGACTCCGCTAAGCCAACGGTTAAATCGGCAACTCGAAATGAATGACCACTAGTCGTTGGGTCCCGTTGTTCAATTGCAGTGACCGATGCATGCACAAAACCATTAAGCAAGTTATTTATACTATCAACCAATAGGCTATTTTCAATTGCAATGCCTGCCTGGCCAGCTAAAGCAACTAATATCGATTCAATACTTTCACTAAAATCAATAACATTATCTTTTGCTTTTTGTTCGGTTGATAAAATCGTATCGAAATTTAATTTTCGATTAATGAATTGAAGTACACCTATAACTTCCTGCTGATTATTAGTAATGGGTACAGCCAAAATGGAAATCGTTCTATATCCCATTGTCTTATCAAAACTTGAATCAAAGACATACGGCGTTCCAGCAATTTGATAAGCATTACGAATATTAACAATGCGATTATTTAATGCACAATATCCAGCGATAGATTTATTGCTTAAGGGGAAACGTTTCTCTTCAAAAGCAAGATGGGGAATAGAAGTATTTTGAGCCAGTTTAAAAACGAGTTGTGGGAATTCTTTATCAGCCTTATCGACCAAAAACAAAGAAACTGCATCGCAATCCGACATAGTCTGTGATTCATTAAGAATTTTCTTTAATAAGCGTCCTAAGTTTTTTTCCTGTGATAAAGCAATACCAATCTCGGTTAACTGCTTTAGTCGATGCTTTTCAATTGATAACGTATTTTTTAATACATCCGATTGATTTTGTAACTGTATTTGCTCGATTGCAAATTGAATGGTTCTTAATGTTTCTTTATGTGGGAATCCTAATGGGACAAATAAATCAGCCTCTTGATATATCTCATGTTCACTGATTTTAATTGCACTACGATATTCAACATGCTTTAAAAAACCGATATTGCTTGAATCTAAAACAATAATACTATGTGGAAAACCATTTAATTCATATGTATCAAATTGAAAATGCTCGTCCAGTTTAACAAGATAGCAGTCTGAAACTTTCAGAACTTCCAGTATTGATTGAGGTAATTTATCACCATAGACAACAGTTAATTTAGATAAATCATGACTTACCATTAATAACCTCTATTATAAAATACTCAGTTTAATCAGAATAACATGTCGACAATTTAACACTTAATATTACACTATATCAAAATATAAATTGCTTTCGTCAAATATAAAAGATATATGATATTATAGTATGACTTAAGCATACTTACTATTAGTTATTTCATAATAGCCCACATTAATAAATTGACTAAGCAATGAACGCTAAATTAAGAGAAATTCCTTACAATTATACTTCTTTTTCTGATAAAGAAATTGTCACTCGGATATTAGGCAGTGAAGCATGGGAGATCCTCAACAAATTACGTGGTAAACGCGTCACTGGTCGATCTGCCAGGATGTTATTTGAAATTCTTGGGGATATTTGGGTCGTTAAACGTAATCCATTTATTGAAGATGACTTAATTCATTCACCAAAACGTCATGAAGCTCTTGCCGAAGCTTTAAAACATAGAATTGAGCAAATAAAAAAACGTCATCAGGATGATCAATCTGCAAATAAAGAAAATCGTCAGCTAGTTGCCACGCTTATTGATAAAACAATTGCAGCTATTGAAAATTTTCACCAATGTATTGATGATACCAAACATTTAAGAAAAAAAGTTATTCGCGAACTCTCTAAATTCACTCATAAAGATAATATAGATTTTTCTGGCCTGGCTAGGGTATCCCATGTCACTGATGCCAGTGATTGGCGTGTTGAATTTCCTTTTGTTGTCCTACATCCTGAATTAGAGGACGAAATTAGAAATCTGGTTGAGTGTTGTAGTGAACTGGGATTATCAATTATTCCTCGTGGTGGTGGTACTGGATATACTGGAGGGGCAGTCCCTCTTAATAATCGTAGTGTGGTTATTAATACTGAAAAACTGGATCAAATCAGTACAATTGAACATAAGCCCTACCCTCTTGTTGCCGCAGGTGCCGGTGTTGTTACTAAGCGTGTTTCTGAACTAGCTCAGCAACTGCAATTAGTTTTCGCTGTTGACCCTACTTCTCAGGATGCTTCCTGTATTGGTGGTAATATTGCCATGAATGCTGGCGGCAAAAAAGCGGTTATGTGGGGAACAACACTTGATAATCTAATGTCCTGGAAAATGGTTACGCCTGATGCAAAGTGGATTGAAGTTGAACGACTTGATCACAACTATGGCAAAATCCATATTCTTGATTACGTTAGTTTTAATATCAAGTATCTGGATAATGATGCTAAAAAAGTTCTAAGAGAAGAAAAATTAACCATCCCGGGTAATCAATTAAGAAAACAGGGACTGGGCAAAGACGTTACTAATAAGTTTCTTGGAGGCTTGCCTGGTGTACAAAAAGAAGGCTGCGATGGCATTATTACTTCAGCTAAATTTGTATTGCACAAACTTCCCAGGTTTACTCAAACTGTTTGTCTTGAATTTTTCTCAAAAGATTCTCGTCTGTCCGTACCGGCAATTGTTGAAACTAAAGATTTTATTGATCAACAGGAAGAGTTATTTCTAACCGGCCTGGAACATCTTGATGAACGTTATATTAAAGCCGTTAATTATTCGACAAAGTCAACCCGTACTGAAACACCTAAAATGTTACTTTTGGCTGATATTTCATCCGATAATCAGACATTACTTTCTAAAGCAGCTGAAGCGATTGTTAAACTATCTGAAGCACGTAATGCTGAAGGTTTCATAGCCAGTAGTCCTCAGGCTAGACAGTATTTCTGGTCTGATCGCAAAAAGACCGCTGCAATTGCTGCTCACACCAATGCATTTAAACTTAATGAAGACGTTGTTATCCCTTTGTCTAAGTTAGGTGAGTACACCTTAGGTATAGAAAAAATAAATATCATTGAGTCTTTGGAAAATAAAATCGAAATTCTTGATGAGATAGAAAAACTGATTCAATCTATTGCTCAATCTTTTCCTGATGGTTTAGAAGCAAGTGATGAAAGCTTCCAGATTCAAAATAAGAAACAGAAGATGGCAATTGATTTAATTGTCCAATATCGAAATCTCTGGAAAACCTATTTAGAAAATATTGACTGTGTAATTAATACTCTGGCACAAGTACCTGAGTCTATTTCTCTTCAATTAGATGATAAACAAAAGACTTTCAGTGTTTTTGAATTAATACAAACCGGTTTACTTAATATATCCTATATCGAACATATCGGCCAACCACTGGATCAAATTTTTAAAGGAATTCAACTTGATCCCAGCTTACTCACCAGCCATGAACCTACAGATGAAAGCAAATTAATCACTGATGCGATTCGAAATATTCATGCCGAATTAAGAAAAAGTCGAGTTTTTGTTGCTACGCATATGCATGCAGGTGATGGAAACGTACATACTAATATTCCAGTTCATTCCAATGACTATAAAATGCTTCATAAAGCTGAAGAAGTTGTTGCTCGGGTGATGGAACTTGCCATTTCCCTCGATGGCGTGATATCAGGCGAACATGGTATTGGCCTGACAAAAATGGCGTTTCTTGATGACAGTATTATTGAAGCTTTTTCCATTTATAAAGAAAAAGTTGATCCCGGCAATTTATTTAATCCTGGAAAGTTAGCCAAAGGATCTGGTCTAACAAATGCCTATACACCCTCTTTGCGCTTACTTCAACAAGAAGCACTTATTTTAGAAGCCAGTGAATTAGGAGAACTCAATGATAGTATTAAAGATTGTCTTCGTTGCGGTAAATGTAAGCCCGTTTGTACTACACATATCCCACGGGCCAATCTACTTTATTCTCCAAGAAATAAAATTCTGGCAACGGGCTTAATTCTAGAGTCATTTTTATACGAGGAGCAAACCCGTCGCGGTATTTCCTTAAATCATTTTGAAGAAATGAATGATGTTGCTGACCATTGCACAATTTGTCATAAGTGTTTATCTCCCTGCCCGGTAAATATTGACTTTGGTGAGGTTACAACCGTTATGCGCAAAATACTTAAGTCAAAGAAGGCTCGTAAACCGAACCTGATGACTATGTCGGCAATGGCTTTTCTTAACATAACTGAACCGTCAACTTTAAAATTTATCCGACAGGTAATGATTAAATGGGCCTATAAAGCCCAACGTCTGACATATAACTTTCTTCATACGCCTAAAAACAAGCTCGAATCATCAGCAACATATAAAGCGCCACCTCGTTCCACAAAGGGTAAAACAAATATACAAACTCAAATTGTGCACTTTGTTAAAAAACCGATGCCTAACAATGTCCCTGGACAAATGTTAAGAACCTTATTACAAATCGAAGATAATAAAATTATTCCAATTATTCGCAATACCGAACTTGTCAATAAACAAAAGCATAAAGAAGCGGTATTTTATTTTCCTGGCTGTGGTTCAGAGCGTCTGTTTAGCCAGATAGGACTTGCAACAATTAATATGCTCTATAATATTGGTGTTCAAACTGTATTACCCCCTGGCTATTTATGTTGTGGCTATCCTCAGTCAGCAGCAGGTGAAGCAGAGAAAGGACAACAAATATCAACCGATAATCAGGTCTTATTTCATCGTATGGCCAACACCTTAAACTATATGGATATTCGTACCATTATTGTTTCCTGCGGCACCTGTATGGACCAACTTTTAAAGTATCAATTTAGTAAAATTTTCCCTGAATGCCGTTTGTTAGATATTCATGAATATCTAAATGAAAAAGGTATTTCTCTTGATAGTAATGATACTCAATATATTTATCATGAACCTTGCCATAGTCCAATGAAACACCAGGATCCCTTAAAAGTTTCCAGTAATTTATTATCCAGTGACGTTATTTTATCTGATCGTTGTTGTGGTGAAGCTGGGACACTGGCTGTATCCAGGCCAGACATTTCAACTCAACTTAGATTTAGAAAAAAAGAAGAATTATTGAAAAATAAAGCCTCTCTTGACGCAAATAAGCCAACTAAATTACTAACATCCTGTCCTGCCTGCCAACAAGGGCTTTCTAAATATGAAAATGATACCAATATGAACGTGGATTATATTGTGGTTGAGTTATGTAATAAATTATATGGAAATAATTGGCAAACAGACTTTATAAAAGCGGCATCTAAAGATGGAATTGAACGTGTCTTATTATAAGAGCTGTGATTAATAATTGCTCCGTGTCAATTTACTAATAAAAAATTAAATATAAAACAATGATTAAGGCTGTTGCTTTTATTTTGAAAAGAATTTACTTTTAACCTTTCCGATTAATGAGTTGTTTTGTTCATCTTTATCGTCTTTTTCTGTGACTATATGTTCTCTTTTAAATTCTTCTAAATTCTTTTTAATTACTTCTCTGTGCTCATCTGTTATTTCCATTTTAACGAAGTCATCACTTTTTCTTAATAAGAATTTACCGATTTGATCCATCAGTTCATCATTAATCTCATCTGCCTGGTATGTACGTTGCGTCAAATCAAAGTTAAAATGATTAAAAATAGTTAATTTAATTAAACTGTTTGGTATATCAACTTCAAATTTTACAATAACAGGAATTTTTAATTGAATATTAAAATTTGCTACAGCTTTACCAGCAGGATTATTTTCTCTTTGCCATTCAAATGGTACTTTTTTGGCATTAAGGAATTTAACTAACTGTTCTACCTCTGGTTGTGAGAAAACATCAAAATTACTATAGCCATCTCCAGTACAATAAAAGCGTAAGTTAATTTCTTTTAATTCATTAAATTTTGCAATACCTCCATGTTTATCAGTTGATAATTTATATTCACCCTGTTTTAAATTATCGAAGCCTGGAATTCTTTTAGTATAGCTTTCAATAGTGATAGGTTCTTGAAGTATCTCCAGATATTCCATTAATTCTTTGAAGTAATGATAAATAAACTGGAGCTTAGGAAGTAGTTGCTGTTGATAATTAGAAAGCAACAATTGTTCTTGGTTTTGATCCTTTAGAAGTGATTCTTTTTTCTTTTCACTTTCTTGTTTTAATTCATCTAATAAGCCCATTCACTCAGCATCTCATATTTAATTAACGTAAATATTATCCTAAAAACTTTATTTTCGATCAAGGAAATTAAGATAGTTAATCCATACCACAAAATGTTGGCTTTGAAATTTATAAATGAATAGAGATTTCAACTCGCCTGTTTTGTTGTTCATTTACATTATCTTTAGTTTTAATTAATAAGTTTTTTTCGCCATCAGAACTTGTTTTAACAGATGTTACCTTATTTGTTAATTTGGTATTTAAAAGTTTAGCCACTGTTTCAGCTCGTTCCATACCTAGTTGGTAATTTTCTTCTTCATCGCCTTGTGTATCAGTATGTCCTACAATATATACATCAGATTGATTTGCATTATTTAAAAGCTCAATAAGTTCAGAAAATTGTTCTTGAGATTGTTTCGTTAAAGATGTTGTTCCAGAAGAAAAATATAATGTAAAATTCTTTGCTTTAGAGGGTAATGCACTCAGCAATGAATCAAAATCTGCTTTAATATCAGCTTCTGAAACTTCTATTGGCTTAGCCATAACCGTATCATTTTTATTCACTTTTAACTGCGTAAAAGCTTTGGTTAAAGTTTCATTTCCAGCATCATTACTAATCAAAACTTTGCCAACTTTACCATCATCATCAGGTAGTAAAACAACTGCAGTGCTGGCATCAACAAAGTCAGCACAATAATTTTCTTTTATCTTGTTATCAGGATTTGTAATATTATATGGAGAATATTTAGAACCTAATCTTACCATTCGGACTTGTTTAAAATAAAGCTTACTAACATTATTATCATGGCCTAGTGCAAAATTAATATACCAAGCTCTACTGGGATGATTTTCAAAAACCGAAGATGTCCAAAAGTCGACACTTTCGGTATCCGGAAAAAACTCCAGATTAATAGTCGGAAAAGTACAAGATAAATTTGCTAAAGAAGAAAGTTCTTTTATGTTAGGTAAACGCCAATCATGAAAGTAGCTAGAGGATGACAGATTAAATTCTTCAATTTTTTGCAGGGCTTGCTGCCAGGATAGTTTTAAGGAATTCCCTTCGCAGTTAAGCTTTTTCTGGTTCCAGAGTTTACCCAGGCTACATCTTGACCACATTAAACCAGTTTTGTTATCAAAAATATAGCGACCAGAGTTGTTATCATTACCACAGATAGAAAAATTATGTTGACTGGGAAATAATTCATCACAGTGCTGTTTGGGTAATTGTTCAGCAACTTGCTTTTGCAACTTTTTATTTTCCTGCTTGTCTATTAAATCGGAAAGACTTTGTGAATCAACACCTAACTCTTGTTTTGGATCATCAAAAAGATTATCTACTTGTTGCAACATCTCATTTGTTTCGCCATAAAGCTCCTCTAGTTCTTTTTCAATTTTGCTAACTGAAGTGTTATCATCAGCGCCTACAGAAAAAAAATAAAAGCTTAATATAAATATAATCAAAAAATTTATTATTATTCTCACTTAATTACTTCACTACTAAATTAATATTTAAATCTTCATAGTCTTCGATAAAATCTTCGCCCATTTCTTCGGAAGTATCATTTTCTTGTTCATAAACCCAATTAATTTCAACTTCATACTGCTCTTTTATCTCATTAAAAAAACTAAAAAGTTGATACAAAGCTCTCGATGAAGAAGAGTTAACATAAATCATTTCTAAATTAACAATCGTTACGCCTTCTGGGTGATTTTTGAAGAATTCTTCCAACCATTTTATTACAGGTGCAATAAATTTATTCACATGCTCTGGATATAAATTTCCACGCATCGACAATACTTGAGATATTGCATCAAAATTAACTTCTGGAGATGATTTAGTTTCTTTAATCAGTAAATTATCCATAATTAAACCTTGATAATATGTTATTTTATTTTAAATCCAATTACGGTAACATCATCAACACGTTCCAGTCCTTGCTGATAATTCATGATTTCATCAATAAACAATTGTTCCTGTTTAGCCATGTCAAAATTCTGAACTGTTGATAAAAAACTTTTAAAACGTTTTTTTCCATAAGGGAAATTTCTATCTCCTCCTATTTGATCTAAATATCCATCAGAAGTTACGTATACTGTATCATCATTAGTGAGAGTTAACTTTTGATTTTTAAATTGATAGCCACGTTCTGAACTATTATAACCGATTGAATAGCGATCTCCTTTAATTATTTTTACCTCTTGATTTTTACAGATAAATAAAGGGGTATTTGCACTGGCAAAATTTAACTCTTTATTTTCCTTATTATAATGAATAATAGCACCATCAAAACCGGCATTAGATACCGAATCTTTATCTTCTTGCTTTAATAATGATTTAATTTGATTATTAAAGCTTTCTAAAATACCTCCTGGTGTAAAATCATGTGTTTGATATATTTTACTGACAATCTGTCTTTCAATAGCCTTTACCAGCATGGTAACAAATGCACCTGGTACGCCATGTCCGGTACAGTCGATTAGCATAATTAAAATTTCATTTTCATTTAATGCCTCAATTAAATATATATCACCACCAACAATATCTTTTGGATTCCATATCGCAAATGATTGTTCAAAATAGTTGTTAAAAATTTTAGGTTCAACAATCAATGCATGCTGAATAAGAGAAGCATATTCTATTGATTCTCTGGTATATTGATTTATCTCGGCAAGTTCTCTGGTTCTTTCTGCAACTTTAATTTCTAAACTATTATTTAATTCTTCTAAATCATTTTTAGCTATTTCCAATTGATCCAAAGCAATTTTCTGTATTCTATTATGTTCAAGTGTTTCAGATA